>NZ_JAVJUO010000048.1:0-31503 GCF_040220555.1 Coleofasciculus sp. C1-SOL-03 | reverse complement strand
AGTCAGTGGTGTTTTTAGCGCCGTGGCATCGGGAGCCAAGGGAAATTCTGAGGGAGTGAACATTGAGAGTGGCTCTTAAAGCGCAACCAATGGCGGTAGAATTTCTGCCACTACATTTGCAGAAGGAGATGCAGGTAAGGTAGTAATTCGGGCGACTGATACCATTTTATTGGATGGGGAAGATAGTCAAGGATTCCCCAGTGGTGTTTTTAGTACAGTGCAACCGGAAGCCAAGGGAAATTCTAGGGGCGTGGACATTGAAAGTGGCTCTTTAGCCTTAACCAATGGCGCTCGAATTGATGCCACTACATTGGGAGAAGGAAATGCCGGGAAGATAGTTATTCGGGCAACCGATAGCATCTTATTGGATGGGGAAGATAGTCAAGGATTCTCCAGTGGTGTTTTTAGTACAGTGCAACCGGGAGCCAAGGGTAATTCTCGGGGAGTGGAAATTGAAAGTGGCTCTTTAACCGTAACCAACGACGCTCTAATTTCTGCCGAAACCCGCAGTGATACCAGGGCGGGAGATGTAAGCATTGATGCCAAAGACTTTATCCAACTGAGCGGGGATAGTGGTATCCGCGCCAGTGCAACCACAGGGGGTCCAGCGGGAAACTTAGATATCATCACCCAGAGACTATCGGTAGAAGATGGGGCGCAAATCACCGTTAGTAGTCCCTCTGAACAAGCCGGGAACCTGACTATCGGGGCAAATTCCCTAGAATTAAACCAAGGTCAAGTCACCGCAGAAACCGGTACCAGTGGGATTGAAGGCGGTGCCAATATCCGTCTGCAAAACCTCAACACCTTGCTGATAACCGATGAAAGTCTGATTTCTGCCACAGCTTTCGAGGATGCTAATGGCGGTAATATTAATATTAACAGTATCTTCCTGATTGCCCTGCCTCCAGAAGGTGTCAACGGTAGTGATATTATTGCCAATGCCGAACGAGGCGACGGGGGACGGATTATTATCAACGGTGAAGGTATCTTTGGCATTGAGGAACGTCGAGCCATTCCCGGAAATCGCACCAACGACATTGACGCCAGTTCCCAGTTTGGCGCTTCCGGTGAAATACAACTCAATGTACCCCTTGACCCCGCCAGAGGGTTGGTAGAATTACCAGGGGAGTTGGTGGATGTCACCCGATTAGTCGAACAGAATCTTTGTCAAGCGGCTCAAGGGAGCAGCTTTATTGTCACTGGGCGCGGCGGCTTACCCACACCTCCCCAGGCACCCCTCAACCCGGAGGCGACTTGGGAAGATTGGCGGATTGAGTCTGAGAGTGAATCCACTGCTAATCCTACCCAGGATGTAGAGACGCGCCATGGCGCGTCTGGGGAAGGGAAAGTCCATCAACAAACCCCAGACAACCAACCCAAGCGAATTATCGAGGCTCAAGGTTGGTATCGAGATGCCAAGGGTACTGTAATTCTCACCGCTGAACCAACAAGGGTAACGCCACATGGAAATTGGTTGAGTTCAATAAACTGCTCTGAATAAGACAGGACTTACGCAGTGGGAAAGGTGCGTTACGCTTCGCTAACACACCCTACACGAACACCTCTGACCTACTCTCCCTCTCATTGTCTTTATTCATATCTTGTTGATTTTGTCAATACCGCCGCTATAGAAATTTTGAGTCACAGAGGTTGCCATACTACCCCTTGTCAACTCTGTGACGTTTACCCCAGGAGAATGTGAAAACTGACACCATCTTCTATAGCCTGTTTAAAGAGTTTCCCAGTATCTTCTTTGAACTGATTAACCAATCCACAGCACAAGCAGCGACGTATGAATTCACCTCCCGTGAAATCAAACAACTCTCATTTCGACTCGATGGTTTATTTTTACCCAAGAACCCAACCTCAAACCAACCCTTCTACGTCGTCGAAGTTCAGTTCCAACCCGATGAGAATTTATACTATCGTTTATTTACAGAACTGTTTATCTTTCTAAATCAATACAAACCCCCTCATCCCTGGCGGGTTGTAGTGATTTACCCCAGTCGCCGAATTGAACGAGAACAACCGTTACAATTTAGGGAACTATTCAGTCGAGTGCAACGGATTTACTTGGACGAGTTAGAAACAGACGCATCGGGTTCGGTGGGGGTAAACATTGTTAAGCTAGTGATAGAGAATCAACAGACAGCACCGACAGTGGCAAGGCAGTTAATCAACCAAGCCCAAGTCCAGATCGCTGATCCAAGCACAAAAAGAGACTTGATTGATTTAATCGAAACAATCATCGTTTATAAATTACCGCAAAAAAGCCGCAAGGAGATAGAAGCCATGTTAGGATTAAGTGAACTCAAACAAACCAAAGTGTATCAGGAAGCCAAGCAAGAAGGGTTTTCTGAAGGTGAACAACGAGGTGAACAGCGAGGTGAACAACGAGGTGAACAACGAGGCGAACTTAAAGCCAAGTTAACCGCTATACTACGCCTGATCAAGTTGGGTTTGAGTGTGGAGATGATTGCTGAAGGTTTAGATTTGCCCCTGGAATTTGTCCAAGAGGTTGTTAAGTTATTTGAGCAGCAAAATGTTATCGCTTTTGTTGAACTGTTAAATGAGCAACGCCAGCTTTTCTCCCCACAAGACTTAGCTGACTTAGCTGAGTTAATTCAACCCTTACCCGATCAACTAGAAGACTTGTCATACGCGATCGCACAATGGTGCCAGCAGGAAGCACATACAGCACAACTTGAGGCTTGGCGTCAAATTTGCTCCCGGTTGTTGAGCGCGACAGTAGAGAAACTTGTGACGAACCCTGACACCCTTCAAACTCTATCCACACCAGTCAACAAAGCCATGGTGCAACATGCAATTGAGCGATGAGAGTCTTACCCTAATCTCAACCGTTAACTTTAATTGTGTCCACCTACTTATCCTCTAGTATTTTTATGAAGTGAGATATGAATATTTTAAACGTGATGTTTCTCCCTCGTAGTCAACCCGTACTAGCCCTTGGCATTATTATTAGTTTAATGACTACTCTTGCCCCAGCGACGGCACAGGTTCAACCATCAAATACGATTTTTGAGCCAATCTCGATTCCCTCTCTCCTGCCGAATTTACCTGATGATACTGGTGGCGGTACTCCTCAAACCGACAATGGAACAGGTACTCGTGGTGACTGTGAATACCAGGAAGGAGATCTGCTTCTGACGCGCATGGCAGGTGGCAAAAACTTTCAATTAACCGTGAGTGAACATCCCACCTTTTGGATTTATGTTCCCTACAGTTCAGACAAAGTATCCTCTGGAGAATTTTCTATCCAACAGGGGGAAAATGATATTTATCGCACCACCTTTAAACTGCCAGCCACACCCGGAATTGTTAGTGTCACTATTCCCAAAACAGAAACGCCGTTAGAAAGAGATAAAACCTATCGCTGGTATTTTGAAATCAGTTGTCCTCGTTCAAGACAATCTCAGGAATCAACAACTCGACTGACGCCAGCATCACTAACAGGATTTGTGCGACGAGTTTCCCAACCTCCTGAACTTGAGGCGGAATTAAATCAGGCAAAAAATTCCCTAGAACGAGTTGCCGCTTATGCCCGTCACGATATGTGGTACGATCTGCTTACAGAATTGGCTCAATTACGTTTGAAATACCCTGAAGATGACACATTAGAAAGTATCTGGCTAAACCTTTTGGGGGATGAACGAATTGGGTTAACAGAAATTAAGCAAGAACCCATTATTGGCAGTGTTATAGTGGATGAGGCTATAACCAATTCCCAATCAGAATAAAAGGCGCCCAGTGATAAGGGCGTAGGTAATCTTTATCCGGATCATCCGGGTACTCGGTTAAGAAAGCAATTTGAGTTTGCCGCAGCGCTTCAGCTTTACTCCGTTGAGGTGCTTTTAACTGTTCGTAAAACCGTTGCATAAATTCGGCGGTGGATGCGTCGTTTACTTGCCATAATGTCGCCACTGTACTGCGGGCGCCCGCTCGCACCGCAATTCCAGCTAATCCCAATGCCGCACGCTTATCCCCAGTAGCTGTCTCGCAAGCACTCAAAACCAGTAATTCGATCGCAGTGGTACGATTGGTTTCATTGGCGCGTAATAAATCATCTAAATCCTGAACATTAATTCGCCCACTCCAGTCTAAAATAAAGGTTTTTTGGGGATTAGAACTAAACTTGCTGTGGGTGGCAATATGTACCAGATTAAAGGGTTCTTGATTAATCTGATTGCGGATATTTTCTTGCTCAAAGTCTTGATTGTCTAAAACTTGATTCAGGCTGATTTGTTCTTGGATTCCGGCTAACTCATCAGCAACATTATCTAGGGGAGAAAATCCTTCTGCTTCAAAGCTTGGTGCATTGGGTGTTCCCGCAATCAGCGCTCGGAAATTCTCGCGTTTCAGGGGTTTGGGTTCTAGGAGTTGTAAACCGGGTGTTAACGCTACCGCATACCGCTCAATTAAATAGTTTTCTCCGTCATAGAGAGTAGAAGGGGGAATATTGCGTAAGGAACCATCGAGGACAAAGACTAAGGTTTTAACGGCGGGGTTATCTGAGTTGGCTGCATCTAAATCAGCTTCAAAGGGGCGAATTAACCAATCATAAAGTTGGGCTGCATCCTGTTTAATGCCACTGATACTCGTACTGCGTTTAGTTAAATCATCACGAAATTTTTCCACGGCTTGATCAACTTGTGTTTCTGAGACATCTTGATGAGCATAGTGGCGCAGGTTATCTTGTCCAGGTAATTTAATAATGATATCCAAGCGATTAGATAATATAATCGGATAAACGATCGCGGATTGAGGATCGACGTTATCAATATTCACGGCTTCTGGTGTGGCACAAGCATCGCGAAAGAAGTTATCCAGTTCAGCCAGTTGCAAGTCTTCCATGATCTGGCGGGCTTGGATCAAATTTTTTTTGCTGGGAGTGGGAGAACGCAGGAGTAAATCGACGAATTGCCGATAAACGGGTTCGACGGTTTCTCGGAAGGAAAACTGAATTTCGGGATTGAGAGCAACTAAATCTCCGCGTAAATTATTGAGTGTCTTAACCGCTTTATCATAGTAGGCGATCGCGTCTGGATTAACAGGCAGATTTTGAGAACTCTCTTGGATTTGGGCTTGCAGTAATCGCCCCATTTGCCATTGCCATTGATAGGCAATATCTGCTGCGTTCATCTGTTGAGCAATTAGGAGTGCATTTTCGGTCACAGTTTTGGCATTTGTCCAATCTTGTTTTTTTTCATAGAGCTTACCTAAAGTACCCAAACTATAGGATATTGCCCGTTTGTCTTCTAACTCTTCAGCTTGTTGAATCGCTGTATTTAAGATTGCCACACTATCATTAGTGCCTTGCTGCTGTGTCATGAGTTCTGACATATTGAGCAAACTTTCAGCGAAGTTAACATGAGCATAGACAGAAGCCCGACTAGCGGGTAAAGTGGATAATCCGGCTGAAATTGAGGACAATAAGTCTTGATTCGGTGATAGAGAATCAGTCTCAATTAATAAATTCAATTGATTGAGTTGAGCTTGAATTCGGGTTAACGGAAGCGTCGCCTTCATTGCCGCCTGTTGATAGTGAGTTAGAGCAGCTTGGATATAGTCTTCGCCTGAGGAATTTTCAAACACTTTAGCGCGTTGAGCTAAGGTTTGCTCTGTATTCCCTAAACTTAGCAATATTTTACTTTCCTGTTGCGGCAAGCCCAAGGTTTGGGTTAAGGCTAAACTTTGGCTGAGAATGTCTTGAGATTTTTCTAAATCCCCTCCTTGTCGCAAAATAGTCCCAAAATTTTGTAATCCAGCCACCTTAACAGGTGAATCGTCTAACCCGAAAAGAGCTTGTTCTAGCCGCTGATAAAGTTGCTTGGTGCGTCGATATAATCCCAGAGATTGCATTGCCTCGGTTTGATTAATTTTACTGCCAATCGCCCCGACGGGATCACCCGCTTGCTGATAAAAATTTTCTGCCTTTTCCCAAGTGGCTAATGCGGCTTCAGCGTTGCCTGTAGCTAATTGGAGCCGCCCTTGAGCATTGAAAATTTGAGCGCGAACCCTTGGGTTAGCTTCAGGTACAGTTTCGAGTAAAGACAGACTGGTTTGAATCGCTTGTTCAGCCGCTTGCCACTGTCCCAATTTCTGATACGTTAATGACAACAGACTGAATACTTGAGCTTGCTGGAGAGTATTTCCAGTCTCAGCATACCCCTGTGCCGCTTGTTGTAAAATCTGTACAGCTTTAGTAAATTTTCCTGTATCGTAGTGATTTTTGCCGACTTGTACTAAGGCTAGATTATCCGGGGCAGCGGGGAGTTCTGCCCGTACCTGAGGTACTGTATGGATACCCAGACTTAAGCTTAACCCCAACAGAGCCAAGAGGAGCGATCGCACCATCGTTCGTAGTAGGCACTTTAGTGCCATAAGCGCTGAAGCGCTGACTACAAGCTTAAGCGATCGCACGATTCGAGAAAAGCATAAATTTCTCATTTGGCTAACCCATTAAACTTCTGAGGAACACAGCCCTTTGATATCTTATTTACACATAAGGATACTAGGCATTTCATCTCATTAAACCTTTTAGATTTATGTTGGTCACAAGCGCTTTAGCGCTTACTACAAACACCTCAGACAATTGTAGCTAATGGGATCAGTCGGTGCGTTACGCTTCGCTAACGCACCCTACGAATTCACCCTACAAATGATGTTCTACTTCAGCCACCATCAACAACGTTTTTAACACTGAATCGGGATTCAAACTCATCGAATCAATTCCCTCCTCCACTAAAAACTTAGCAAACTCCGGATAATCGCTAGGCGCTTGACCGCAAATGCCAATCTTACGCCCACACTCTTTCGCGGTTTGTATCGCCAACTTCACCATCCGCTTGACACCGCGATGGCGTTCGTCAAAAATATGCGCCACTAACGCCGAATCTCGGTCTAATCCTAACGTCAATTGGGTCAAATCATTTGACCCAATCGAAAACCCATCAAACACTTCAGCAAACTCATCCGCCTCCATCACATTACTCGGTAACTCACACATCACATACACCTGCAACCCATTCACGCCACGGGGTAAACCATTTTTCGCCATCTCCGCTACCACCTGACGCCCCTCATCAGGAGTGCGACAGAAGGGAATCATGGGAATTACATTGGTTAACCCCATCTCATCCCTTACCCGCTTTATCGCCTGACATTCCAACGCGAAGGCTTCCCGATACTTCGGATCACAATACCGCGACGCCCCTCGCCACCCCAGCATGGGATTATCTTCCTTGGGTTCAAAACCTTGACCGCCTAAAAGGTTAGCGTATTCATTACTCTTAAAATCAGACATTCGCACAATTACAGGTTTGGGATAAAACGCCGCTGCAATTATCCCGACGCCACGCGCCAATTTATCGACAAAGAACTGAGGTTTATCGGCATAATTCTTCGTCTTCTGGGCAATTTTCGCTTTCACTGATTCATCCTGCAATTGATGATAATGAATCAACGCCAAGGGATGAACTTCAATATGATTGGCAATAATAAACTCCAACCGTGCTAAACCCACACCATCACAGGGAATTCCGGCTAACCCAAAAGCCTGATCTGGATTACCTACATTCATTAAAATTTGAGTTCGGGTGCGGGGTAAATTATCGAGGGGAGTTTCTTGTACCTTAAACGGTAATAACCCATCATAAACTCGTCCTTCATCCCCTTCCGCACAGGAAATTGTCACCTGTTGACCCGTGGTTAATACCTCGGTTGCATTCCCACAGCCAACAATCGCCGGAATCCCCATTTCTCGCGCAATAATTGCCGCATGACAAGTGCGTCCCCCTTGGTTGGTGACAATGGCGCTGGCTTTTTTCATAATCGGTTCCCAGTCGGGATCAGTGCGGTTGGTAACTAAGACTTCCCCCGGCTGGAACAGATGAATGTGAGACGCATCCATAATAGTATGGGTCATTCCTTGACCAATGGCTGCACCCACACTACGCCCTGTCACTAATACCTCGCTGCGTTGGTTCAACTGATAGGTTTTGAGAACCTGTGCCGATTTCTGGGATTGTACCGTTTCCGGACGCGCTTGGACAATAAATAACTCCCCAGTGATGCCATCTTTTGCCCATTCAATATCCATGGGAGTATAGAGTCCCCGGAGTTGAGAATAATGGTCTTCAATTTGTACCGCCCAACGCGCTAATTGTAAGACTTCTTCATCTTTGAGGCAGAATTTCTTTTGGTCACAGGGGGCGACTCGCACATTGCGCGTCAGTCTCGAACCCCCTTCGTCGTAGATCATTTCAATTTCTTTGGTTCCCAGGCGTTTCTCCAGAATCGGGTGACTTCCTTGTTTTAAGGTGGGTTTAAAGACCACGTATTCATCGGGGTTAACGGCACCCTGAACCACATTTTCGCCCAAGCCATAAGCGGCGGTAATTAATGCGGTATTGTTGAATCCCGTTTCGGGATCAATAGAAAACATCACCCCGGAACAGGCTAAATCAGACCGCACCATTTTCTGAATTCCCACCGAAAGTGCCACATCAAAATGGTCAAATCCATTATGTTCCCGATAAGCAATGGCGCGGTTGGTAAACAGGGAGGCGAAGCATTTATGGGTAAATTCCAGCACGCCTTTGAAACTATTTACATTTAAATAGGTTTCCTGTTGACCCGCAAAACTCGCATCTGGTAAGTCTTCCGCCGTCGCCGAGGAACGAACCGCGACATCCGTTCCCTCCCCATAGCGATCGCACAATTCCTGATAGGCTGTACGAATGGCTTGGGTCAGTTCTAGGGGAAACTCCATGCTGAGGATTAACTGTCGCGCTTTTTTCCCATGCTGTTGCAGATTACTCACATCATCCACATTCAAATCGGCAAACAGGTGGCGCAGTTTGACTTCTAAATCGGCGCTTTCGATAAAGTAACGATACGCATACGCCGTAATCGCAAACCCAGTCGGTACATTGATTCCCTGGGGAGTGAGTTGTCCAATCATTTCACCCAGAGATGAATTTTTGCCCCCGACAAAGGGTAGGTCATCCAGTCGGATTTGATCAAACCAGAGGATTAACGATTGATCTTTCGGGACTGGGGTAGATGCCTGAGGGGTTGAGGTTAACATAACTTTTTTTCTTAACCGTATAATTTTAGTGTAGCTTTATAAAATATTTGGGATCACTAATACGTTACGAAAAATTAACAGAAATGTTCGTCCTTCGTCCTTCGTCCTTTGTTGATTAGGAAATCCCTTACCCATCTCCCCCATCTTCCCCATCTCCCCCCGCTTCCAGACGTGCCATGGCACGTCTCTACATTGCTTCCCTCCGCCCCCTTAACCCAAAATGCTTCCAAAAAAGTAAAAGATTGGCTGTATGGGTGTAGCCAATCTCGTCCAACATGTATTACAATTTCTCTTTCGACTGAATCTTAATTCACGGGTTCATCTACATTCACGGGTTCAAAACAGCTCCAGATAGCCTCTGGAGCTTTTTCTGTCGTGCCATCATAACAGATTTTTTGCAAAAATGGGGATTTTGCCATTTGTGTCATAATTTTTGCACAGAGCGTCAGCGTGCATCAATTATGGGTAAACTCCTAGCAAGACGTTACCAATTCATCAAAGTCCTGGATACCGATGAATTGGGTCGCACTTATTTAGTGGTAGATCTTCACTCTCCCCAGCATCCTCAATGCGTGATTAAGCAAATCCGACTCCCGCCGAACTCCTCTCCAACTCGACAATCTATTTTCCGTCTTCTGGAAAAAACCTCAGAATTGCTGAAAAAGCTGGGTCAACATGAGCAAATTCCCCGATTGATCACCTCATTTACCCAAATGAATCAGTTTTATCTGGTTCAAGAGTTTATTCGCGGTCATCCTTTAACTGACGAACTTATCCCCGGTGATCCGCTGACTGAAAATCAGGTGATTACTCTGTTAAACGAACTTCTCAATATCTTAGTATTTGTCCATAAACAGGGTGCAGTCTTGGGAAACCTCAAGCCTTCCACAATTATCCGTCGCCAAAGAGATAGCAAATTCGTGCTAACGACTTGGGGAATTATCCACCAACTGAGTCCCCAAATCGCCCAATCATTCCACCAATCCGCCTCCAATCCGCGTCATCCGACTTCTGTTAATCGATCGCCCCAACCATTTCCCGAACCCCTGCAAGTCAATAGCGACTTGTACGCCTTGGGAATCATCGCCATTCAAGCTATGACTGGATTATCCGCCAGCGAGTTAACCGAACTCAAACAAGTGAACAATGGTCAACGTGAAACCATCCCTTGGCAAGCTTACACCCAAGTTAGCCCAGAGTTAGCTGCTATCCTGGATAAGATGGTGCATCCTGATCGCCAGTATCGTTATCACCAAGCGGCGACTGTGCTAGCGGATCTCAGTCGTATCCCGGAGAGGAACACAGTTACTCAATTTTCCCTACCGTCGTTACCGAATATCAATCCTGCGATCGCCACAGTTACCTATCCTAGTCGTCAGTTGAAACCCCAGGTTATCCTCGTGGCTATCGGATTGGTGGGAATCACGGCGTTAGTTCTGGCGTATACCCTGCGCCTCCCGCAACGCCTAATGGCGCAATACTTTCTCCACCAAGGAAAAACCCAAGCACAAGCCCAACAATCGCAGGCGGCGATGGACTACTATACTCAAGCCATTACCTATCAGCCGCAAAATGCCACAGCTTACTATTATCGGGGAAAGATTTACGCCGATCAGGGAAAAACTCAATCCGCTTTAGCTGATTTGACTCAGGCGATTCAACTCAATCCCCAAAATGCGGACGCCTATTATCAACGGGGAAATCTGCGCCTGGAGTTAGGCGATCGCCAAGGGGCTAAAGCTGATTATACTCAAGTTTTGCAACGTGACCCGAATTTTACCCCAGCTTGGATGAATCGAGGTCAAATCTACGCCGACTTAGGACAGGAACAAGCTGCCATTGATGATTATACCCAAGCCATTCAACGTGATCCCAATCTGGTCACGGCTTACTGGAAACGCTGTCGTTCTCGTTCTAATTTAGGGAATCAAAAAGGTGCGATTGACGACTGTACCACCGCGATTAATTTACGACCTAATAATGCCCTAGCGTATCAAAACCGTGGTTTAGCCCGTCAGCGTCGGGGAGATAGTCGCGGGGCGATAACGGATTATACGGAAGCGATTCAATTGAATCCAGAGGCGGCAGAATCTTACTATAACCGAGGAGTAGCCCGTCAGGAAATCGAAGATACTCTAGGTGCGATCGCGGATTACACCGAAGCGATTGAACGAAATCCTGATTATACTTCAGCTTACTACGAGCGAGGGTTAGCCCAAGCCCAACTGGGAAATCGATTAGCCGCGATCAACGATTTACAGCAAGCGGCTCAACTTTGCCGTGATTCAGGTAAACTGGACTGTTATGAAGCGGCGCAGTCTCAACTGTCTAGAGTGACTCCCTCGCCAAACTAAGTTTAAAGGTTTTTATTATTTTGGATAGAAACTATAATCAATGGTTGTAGGGGCGAGTCGCTGCATATCGTAGGCGGCGTGAGCATCAAGGTATCTCGACTCGCCCTCATCTAATGTATGCGGTGTCAGATAATTATTGATACCCTACGGCTTATCCGACAATTAAAAATACCGGGCGGTGTTGACCTGGAATTGTCGAGATTGTTGCCATTTAAGTAGTCGGACAAAAGAAAACGGTACTGTATTAATTTTTGTAAATCGCCCTCAAACCCTTACTGTTCCCTGTTCCCTGTTCCCTAATCTCAACCGTTAACTTTAATTGTGTCCACCCACTTATGATTAAAATATCGCGGTTTTTGTCCAGGGCGACCCGATACAATTAAGGGTTGGGTGATACCAATTGAGTACGGCGGGTCGCCCCTACAGCCCTTGCTTCCCTTAACCCAACCGTATTGCCTTTCACCCTGACATAGCCCGGTGTAGATTAAATCTTTACAATACAGAGCAAAACAGTAGTACAATTGTAGATTGTGTCCTTATTCAAAGTTGTTTATGCCGAAACTGAAAAGCCGTAAAGCAGCCGCCAAACGTTTTCGACCCACCGGAAGCGGTAAAATTAGACGACGCAAGGCATTTAAGAGCCACTTACTGGAGCGCAAAAACTCAGGACGGAAGCGGCGTCTGTCGAAACTGAGTTTGGTCAATGAACGGGATGCCGAAAATGTGCGCCTGATGTTGCCTTATTTTTAGACTGCTTTAGACAAATCACCATCTAGCTCATATCAATTAGGAACAATGGCAAGAGTAAAACGCGGTAACGTCGCCCGTAAACGACGCAAGAAAGTTCTCAAGCTGGCGAAAGGATATCGGGGTTCTCATTCCAAACTCTTTCGTACAGCCAATCAACAGGTGATGAAAGCGCTGCGGAACGCTTATCGCGATCGCCGTAAGCGCAAGCGGGATTTTCGCCGCCTCTGGATTACTCGGATCAATGCGGCGGCTCGTCAGAATGGCATGAGCTACAGTCAGCTTATGGGTCAGATGAAAAAGGCGAATATTCAGCTCAATCGCAAGATGCTGGCGCAGTTGGCTGTATTAGATCCCGCCAGCTTTAAAAAGGTGGTAGAACTTGCCAGCCAAGGCGCAAAGTAAGTTCGTTAGAGTGTGTCGGTTGAGATCGCAGAGGGAGCAATGTAGAGACGTAGCATGCTACGTCTGGGAGCAGGGGGAGATGAGGGCGGGTTTTGAACCAACGTGATCATCAATAGTGAAACGAAAGTCCCTAAACCCGCCCCGACAAACCAGGTTATATCGAGTGTTGGGACGGTTTACCTAATCCACCAATCCCTAATCCCTAATCCCAGATAGATGATCGACCAAAGGTTTATTAATGTCGGTGTGGCACTTGGATTGATGGGGGTGGCTGTTTTACCACCTCCATCCGCTTATCCGGCTGAATTAGCAGAAATTGAGCAACGGGGTCAATTAATTGTTGCGGTCAAAGATAATGTGCGTCCCTTGGGCTTTCGTGATGCGACGGGAAGGCTACAAGGACTCGAAATTGATATCGCCCGACGACTGGCGAAAGAATTGCTAGGGAACCCGGAGGCGTTGGTTTTACAGCCAGTGGCGAATCGCGATCGCTTGAGTGTGGTATTTGAGGATCGGGTTGATATTGCGATCGCTAGAGTAACGGTAACGGATTCCCGCGCCCGCTTGGTTGATTTCAGTATCCCCTATTATTTGGATGGTGCAGGGATTATCACCAAAGATGCCTCAATTAATCTATTGAGTGATTTAGATAACCAAACCATCGCGGTTCTCAAGGGTTCAAGTACAATCCCAGTGATTAAGTATGCGTTACCCGATGCCCAATTGGTTGGGGTTGATTCCTACCAAGAAGCGCTATCTCTGCTAGAGGTGGGAGACGCTAACGCCTTTGCAGCTGATCAGACGGTTCTGACAGGATGGGTACAGCAATACCCAGCGTATCGATTGCTCCCCTATCGCTTATCTGGTGCAGCTTTGGCAGTGGTAATGCCTAAAGGATTGCAGTATACTGAACTACGACAACAAGTCAATCAGGCGATCGAACGTTGGCATGCCGAAGGTTGGTTAGCTGAACGTGCTGCCGCTTGGGGTTTACCATTATAAAAGATTGAAACCCGTCCCGTATAAGTTGCACAGGATTATGGATGAAACCCTGCCACAAATTTATCTAATCATATTGTTAGTCCTGCTTGGCGTTGCAGCTTTGGCAGTAATTCGCCAAGTGTTCAAAACCCGTAAAATCGAAAGCACCCTCTCCAAGCTGGAGCAAAAGCTGCAAAAAGAGCGAGGGTCAGTCCCAGACTACTACGAGTTGGGTAGCATCTATCTGGACAAGAAACTCTTTGCTCAAGCTGTTATTCTATTCCAAAAAGCACTGAAAGCTACAGATGCTTCAGAAACCAATCTAGCTCCGGTTCATAATGCTCTCGGTTTTGCCTACTTTGCCCAGGATCAGTACGATATTGCTATTCGCCAGTATAAGGAAGCCTTAAAACTAGAGCCAGATTATGTGACAGCTCTCAATAACTTGGGTCACGTTTACGAGCGCAAGCAGCTAACCGCTCAAGCGTTAGAGGCGTATGAAGCAGCGCTCAAGTATGAACCGAAGAATGATACGGCGAAGCGGCGAGCTGAATCCCTCCGCAAGCGGCTAGTGCCATCCAGCTAAATTTTCTGCGGCTTGAACCCTACATAGATCCTGTAGAGACGTTGCATGCAACGTCTCTACAGGTTGACAGGCTATCGCTGACCAATGTAGTGCAGAAGAACTACACAGTTTATTACCTCACTCAGCTAGTTTTAGAACAACATTTACATAATTATTAATTATTGTTAACATAAAGTAACAAAGGTAATCAATTAAGGTCAGGATTAGTTCGCTATGGGATTTCTGAGTGATTTATTTGGGTTAAAGAGCAAGTACGTCGATGAGGAGACAGACGAAGCCGAACAAGCAGCAGAAGCCCAAAAACGGCGATCCTACTTCTTAGAGCCAGACGACGCCAAGACGTTTGGTAATATTAACTATATGCGATCGCCCAAATCTGTGAAGAAGCGGTTTGCAAAAAAGAAAGACAACCTAGGGGAGGGCTTACAGCAGGAGGTCGAAACCTCGGCTTTTGGGCAAGTCATCCGTTCCAATAAACAAATCAGCGCCACTCCTGAACCGCTACCAACTCCTCAAAACCAGCCAGTGAGTGAGTCACAACCAAACCGTTTTGAGCGCCGCCGCGCTGATTCTAGCGATTCCAGCATGGATATGTTCCGCAAAATGGCTCGTGACATGAAAAAGCAGTGAGTCCCCATCACTTACAGCCTATTTGATGGTTGATGAAGTATAGTATATCCAAGCAAGATCCCCGACTTCTTGAAGAAGTCGGGGATCTGAAGTACCTCACTGATGCTTCTGTTGTAAAAATTCAGCAAAATCTCGCACCTCGACCAATAAATCAGCGGGTAAAGTATCAAGAATTTTCCCAACTTGTCCTCGAATTGCTTCTCGTTCAAGTTGAATATCGGCTTTCTCCAATGTTAGTAAAGCCAGTGTATCCCCCATTTCACTGACAAATTCTACCTCAAACGCCTGTCCATCTTTATAGCAATGAACAATCGCTCCCCTACTCCCCCTGTTCAGTCCATGTTCTTGAATATCGTGCGTTAATGTTACTACATCTAACTCTTTAAGCATATCCTCTTTATCCATTACTTTCTATAAAGGGTCTAGCGGTAACAAATCGAGGATTTTCTTTACCTATATCGATAATCCATACAGCACAGGCGCTACCTGTAGGGGCACGGCATTGCCGTACCCTACTATATATATGTGGCGTTTGTGCGTAAGTCCTGTTAGGTTTGCAGTTCGTTGAATTTGGCGCGAATGGTTTCCACCCGTTTGCGGTTGACGCCTAAATCGGATTGTCCTAAACGCGATGCTGAACGAACATGGATAACATTCGCTCCTTCATCTAGGAAAAATTCTACGTCATCGACGAACCCCATCAGCTTAGTCGCGAATTCGGCGTAAAGATAATTCTCTGATTCCGTGATAATTTGGGTTCTTTCCATGTTCTCAATCACGGTTTTCAGGTCAGCTATTGCCTTAGCTGGTGCTGATTTATAGGTTAACGGATCAATTTTATGTTGGGCATCTTGAGCTTGACTATTGACACAGTTTGGCGTTTCGGGACATGCGGTTAATTTCCCTGACTCAACACCAAGATTCGTGGGTCGTTTTCCAGCAAACATCTCTCCTCCTGAAACAGTTAAGGTTACGCCTATAGAACAGGCAACAATGAAAATTAAAGCAATCAAGCCGATCAAAATAGCTTTAAATGGTGATCGCTTTTGCGCTTCTAAGGTCATCGTATTTGTCCTTTGTCACTCGTCATTTGTCCTTTGTCATACTCGCTCCCGAAAAGAAGCAAGCTACGTCATTTTTACCCATCAAACCTCAAGGCTTGACCGCGTACATCTGTGTTCAGTTTGCCTCGTTCATAAGCCACTTGACCCCCAACAATAGTCATTACCGACCATCCGGTTAAGTTCCAGCCTTCAAAGGGACTCCAACCACATTTAGTTAACAGTTCCTCTCGCCGCACCGGACGGTAATTTTCCAAGTCTACTAAGACCAAATCCGCATCATAACCGGGAGCGATCGCGCCTTTGTTGGGAATGCGATAGGCTTTAGCTACAGCCGTAGACATCCAGTTGGAGACTTGGGCAAGGGTACAGCGTCCTTGTATGGCTTGGGTGAGCATTAAGGCTAAGGATGTTTCCACTCCCGGCATTCCTGATGGACTATTGGGATAGGTTTGAGCTTTTTCGTCTAGGGTATGAGGGGCGTGATCCGTGGCAATAAAGTCAATGACGCCATCTAATAGGGCTTGCCAAAGGGTGGCATTATCCTGGGGCGATCGCAAGGGGGGGTTCATTTGCGCCAAGGTGCCGATTTTCTCGTAGGCGCTGGTATTTAGCAGCAGGTGTTGGGGGGTGACTTCCGCCGTTACCCAACTGGGTTTATCTCGACGCAGTAACTCAGCTTCCTCCCCGGTAGACAGATGCAGAATATGCAGCCGTCGCTGATATTTTTTCGAGAGTTTTAGGGCGAGTTGAGTCGCATTCAGGGCGGCTTGATTATCTTGAATCTGGGAGTGAATTGCCGGATCATTAATTCCAGCAAATTTTTCCCGCCGTTCCCTGATTCGCTGTTGATCTTCAGCATGAACGGCAATCAGCCGACTTCCCTCGGCAAAAATAGGTTCAATGACCTCCTGGCTATCCACCAATAAATCCCCACGCATTGAACCCATAAATATCTTAATCCCACAGGTCGGCTGTGCCTGACGCAGATCGGGCAAATTTTCGGGCGTTGCGCCAATAAAAAAGCCGTAGTTAACCAAGCACTTCTCGGATGCCCGTTTCAGCTTATCGTCTAAGGCGGCTTGAGTCGTGGTTAGGGGGCGAGTGTTGGGCATTTCCAGAAATGAGGTAACGCCTCCCTTGGCACAAGCACAACTGGCGGTAAATAAGTCTTCCTTATGTTCTAAGCCCGGTTCGCGAAAATGAACTTGTGGATCGATGACTCCCGGCAACAATGTTAACCCTGTCGCGTCGATTTCCCTATCTGCCGAAGCTGAGATGTCTGGGGCAATCTGGACAATTTCTCGACCACGAGTGAGGACATCTCCCAGCAAAATGTCCCCTGTGGGCATGAGAATACGAGCATGGCGGATGAGTAAGCTTGAGTCAGAGGACATAAGAAAATGCTAAAATTCCCAATAGCTTCAGTATTCCTACTTTAAAGCGAATTTTGTCCAGTTACTAGAGGAACCCCGTCGGTTATAACCGCTTCGGTTACATTAGAAGAGATGAGCCGACTAATCGGCTGATTTTCCTCCGCCGATTTTCCTCCATCGTCCAACTCGTGATTGCTTAAGGTGATTCAACGGCTATGACTCGTGCCCAAAATCGAGACCCTGAAAAACAATCGGTACAAAAGCCAGAAAATCCCTGGGTAGAGGGATTCAAGACCATTGGCTTGAGTGTTTTTCTCGCGATCGGGATTCGCAGCTTTGTGGCAGAAGCGCGGTATATCCCTTCGGGTTCTATGGAACCCACCCTTCAGATTAACGATCGCCTGATTATCGATAAGATTAGCTATAACTTCCGTCAACCCCAGCGCGGAGACATTGTTGTCTTTTCTCCCACAGAAGCGCTCAAGCAACAAAATTTCAAAGACGCCTTTATCAAGCGAGTGATTGGTCTTCCTGGCGAAACCATTGAGGTGAAGGGGGGACGAGTTTATGTCAGTGGTCAACTCTTGCGGGAACAATATATCGAAGAGGAAGCCGAATACAGCTACGGACCTGTGACTGTGCCGGAAAACCACTATTTGGTTTTGGGAGATAATCGCAATAATAGCTACGATTCTCACTATTGGGGTTTTGTCCCGCGTGAAAATATTATTGGACGAGCGATCGTCCGCTTTTGGCCCCTCAATCGGGTAGGTGAAGTCGATGTGATCGAATCTGTGGCTCCAGACGCATCTCCTTCAACCCAGATGCAACAGCCAGTAGACTAAAACGTTTTCGGTGAAGCTTGCAGGAAAGCCGAGGAGCAAGGGAAGGGGAGAAATTCCTCCCCTTTTCTGTATGACCTGATCCGCATGTCACTTTTGTAGTGGCGTGGCACACCTAATTTGGTAGATTAGCTTGGGTTCGTAGTAAGGGAACCTTAGCCCTAATTTCTTATGTTTTCTGGGCGTAATGGTCGGGTAAAGTTTGAGGGTCGCCCCTCTCCCCTCCCCTGAGAACCGTACATGAGACTTTCGCACTCATATTATATTTTTTTAACGCAGAGGTACGCAAAGGATGGCGCAGAGGTACGCAGAGAAATTTGCTGTATTTGGGTGAAAATTTTATTGAGATTTACCGAAAGCGAACATCCAAGAAGAGTCCACCGGAAGTGGTGCTTAACTATTCAGCATTTTTCAAGGATGAATTTGTTTATTTGAAAAATATAATCCAGAAGCAAAATGAAAAATCTGCTGAACAAGATATGCCAGTTGGTTTTCTCTTTCGTTTCAATTTTATCGCTGATATACAACGCTCATTTTTACGTGATCTAGCCAAAAAAGTCGGGAAAAGGGCGCACCGGGGGAAAAGGGCGCACGTCTATGCGCCCCTACGTCGCCTCAATCATTGGGTAGTGAATCCGAGTCTGACGGTTCTGTATATTGACGAAATATACCTCAAAGTTTGCGATCGCACCTGTCAAGCCAAAATCCGGCTAACCCTACCAAGGGTGTACTTTCCGGATTTGGGCGATACTCCTGCACCTTGGTGCGAAAGCTAGCACTCTCCCCACTCTGACTTATGTGAAGATTCTGTAAAGATTAAACACTTAACATAAAGACTTGATAAAGATGTAAATTCTTAAAAAGTAATTAACCATTTCTTTACAAAACTTTGGCAGAGTATATTTGTACTCAAAAAAAATAGAAATATTACCAAGTAAGCGGCTTGACATCTGTAATTTAGGTTACATAAAAGGACGGGAAAACAAGAAGAGGTCAATTCCGCCGTGATAGCGCTGTGCAGAAATTCCTCGATTCGCTTTCTCTTCCCGTTTATGCCCTAGCTGAGGATAACACCTGAACAACCTGAGTTTTTTGTTAATTAAACATGGCTAACTTTACACTCCAGTTACTACATGCGGCTGACCAAGAAGGGGGAATCCCAGCGATAGAGGATGCGCCGCGCTTTTCGGCAGTTCTCAACGCCCTGAAAACGCAAGATATTGATGGTATCCCTGGGGTTGACTTTCCCAATACCCTGGTTTTATCGTCCGGAGATGCCTATATTCCGGGTCCCTTTTTCTCCGCCAGTCGCACGGCGTTTGGTGGTGCTGGACGAGGCGATATCTTAATCCAAAATGAGTTAGGCTTTCAAGCGATCGCCTTTGGTAACCACGAATTTGACCTGGGTACGGGTGCGATCGCGGATGTGATTGCGGCGGAGGGTGATTATCCGGGAACTCAGTTTCCCTATCTCAGCGCCAACCTGGACTTTAGCAGTGATGAAAATTTAGCGCCCCTTGTGGTGGCGGATGGGCAAGAAGCCGACACTATTCCGAACAGTATTGCTGGCAATACCATTATTACCGTTAATGGAGAACGCATTGGTGTTGTTGGTGCGACGACGCCAACCTTACCCCAGATTTCCTCTCCTGGTGATGTTGGCGTTGCGCCGATTGAATTTGATTCGGCTAATCCCGTCGATATTCAGGCGTTAGCCACAGAAATTCAAGACTCGGTTAATACCCTGCTAACCAATAACTCGGATATTAACAAAGTGATCCTGCTGGCGCACATGCAGCAGATCGGGATTGAAGAACAACTGGCTAGCGCTTTGGCAGATGTAGACATTATTGTCGCTGGCGGTTCCAATACGCTGCTAGCTGATGAAACGGATCGCCTTCGCGCTGGCGATGAAGTGGAAGGTGCTTATCCGATTCTAAAGACAGCGGCTGATGGCAATCCCGTTGCTGTAGTTAACACCGATGGGAACTATAAATATGTGGGTCGCTTGGTGGTTGACTTTGACGAGAACGGTGTGATTATTCCTGATAGCATCGACCCCACGATCAGTGGTGCTTACGCCACCGATGAGGAAGGCGTCGCCGCTGTGGGTGGCACTCCTGACCCCGATATTGTGGACATTACCCAGGAGTTGCGGGATGTCATCGCTAGCCAAGAGGGTAATATTTTTGGCAATACCGATGTCTTTCTTAATGGGACGCGCAGCGATGTCCGCACCCAAGAAACCAACTTGGGAAATCTTACCGCCGATGCGAACCTAGCGATCGCGCAGGAGTCTGACCCCAGTGTGGTGATTTCCCTGAAAAATGGGGGTGGGATTCGCGATAACATTGGTGTCGTCACCTATCCTCCTGGTTCAACAGATCCCGAAGATATACTCAAACTCCCGCCCCAACCCAACCCCCTCGCTGGTAAGGAAGAAGGCGATATTTCGCAACTGGATATTTCCAACTCCCTCCGCTTCAACAACGGGTTAACCTTAGTCACGGTAACCGCCCAAGAACTCCTGGAGATTATTGAACATGGGGTTTCCCAGACAGAACCCGGTGCAACGCCGGGGCGGTTTCCCCAAGTTGGGGGGATGGCGTTTAGTTTTGATGCTGATTTGCCCGTCGGCGATCGGGTTCAATCCTTAGCGATTCAGGATGGTGATGGTAATGTCACGGATGTGGTTGTTGCTAACGGTGAACTCATTGGCAATCCCGATCGCAGCTTCCGTATGGTTACATTAGGCTTTCTCGCGGGTGGTGGCGATGGCTATCCCTTCCCCATGGGAGACTCTGCCAATCAAGTCAACTTGGCAAAAGCCGACGATGCACCTCGCACAGGGGTAGCAACCTTTACAGTTGATGGTTCTGAACAAGATGCATTAGCGGAGTATTTGGCTGATAATTATAGCCAAACGCCCTTTGATAATCAAGATGTACCTCCTGCACTCGACACTCGCATTCAAAACCTAGACGTTCGTAGCGATACCGTCATTGGTGAAGGCGCGATCGCGGGAACGGATGCGGCAAATACCCTGGTTGGTACCCCAAATCAGGATTTAATTCTCGCCTTTGCTGGGAATGACCTCGCTGCTGGTGAACTCGGTGATGATGTGATCCGAGGTGGCGATGGTGATGATGTACTGCGGGGCGATCGCAATAGCCGCAGCGCCCAAGTGGGTGAAGCTGGAGGTGATGATCTCATCTACGGGGGTGCAGGGAGCGATCGCATCGGTGGTAAGAGTGGTAATGATACTCTACGGGGTGAAGCCGGTGATGATCAAATCTGGGGCGATGATGGCGATGATATTATCTACGGCGGTCTGGGTGATGACACCTTAACGGGTGATGACTTCTCTGGTGGTCAAGGGAGTGATACCTTTGTGTTGGCTGTGGGAGAAGGAACGGACACCATTGTTGATTTTGAAGTGGGAACTGACGCGATCGGTTTGGCGAATGGTCTCACCTTCGGTCAGTTGTCCTTTAGTGAACAAAACGGGAATACCTTAATTAAATCGGCAGATGATACGGTGTTGGCTATTCTCAATCAGGTGAATGTCGCTAATTTAACTGAGACTTCTTTTCTGGTGATTTAAAACCGGATTCATCCCACGCTGTTAATTCAGCGTGGGGAACTGATCGCCGGATCAGCTAACCTACCTTCATCCAAAGATACAAAAAACTCTCTGATCTTTTCGTCTCGTAAGTTCAACCATTTCTCTAGCTGTCTGCTGTAGGCTTTCGCCTTGTCTTTCGCATCCGGGTTATTCAATAGCACCGTTATTGCCTGGTTAATCTTATCTGGATTAATAGTGGTTCGACGGATTCTCTTGGCAAACCCTTTTCGCACCAGACAGTCGAGATTGTATTCTTGTTCGTACATCATTCCCACCCCCACAATGGGTTTACCTGCCAACGCTGCGGTCATCACGGTGCCAATACCGCCATGAATCACGGCGATGTCAGCCAGCCGATTCACCTGCAAAGCAGGTAACCAATCGGTCAGAAGCACATTAGACGGAACGTTTATATTTAAACCTTCTGTTTTTCGCTGCATCGGGGAAATCACATTAAAGGGTTGATCCCTAAACCCTTCCACTATGGCTTTAATCACAGAAGGTCGTCCAGAACTACCCATGGAAAAATAGACCCGAGGTTTATCTTGATTCATCCATTCAAGTACGGCTGGGGGGATTTCTTTATCCAAGTTGGCAATTAATGGACCAATATAATAATCGGTTTGGCGTCGTTTTTCTAATCCGGAAAAGTTGTCGGGTTCAGCCAATAAATTGTAATCGCCTTGCCAAAGTTCGTAGATATCTTTGAGGGGTTGAACTTGATACTCCTGTGCTACTGTATTCAACGGTTTGAGAATCGCCTTGCTGAAATAAGTAACAGCCAGCTTGGTTAGCCATTGCAACACAGTGTCTGGTAGGTGTCTGATCAGGGGACGCTCAAGATCATCCATATAGGAACCCAGTCCCTGATCAATCATCGCTTCCATATCCCAGGTGGATTGTGTCAGCCACACCAAGGGTATCTTTGCCACACGACAGGATAGGGTTACCGTGGTATTGAAGCCTGTAATCGCGGCGAGAGGACGCAGGTTTTGCAGAAATGCTACTTCATTTTTCACTCGTTCTCGGGTGTCTGCTAAAGAAAAAAATGACCCCAGTTTTTCTCCTTGATCAATCTGATAGAGATGTTCGATTTTCTGGGGGGTCAGGCGAGGCGACAACTTCGTCAGGGCAAATCCTGCATCTTCAATGAGTGGTTCAAACTGTCCTCCGTAGCTGGCAAAGTGTACATCAAACCAGTGGCGACATGCTTTTGCCACTGCCAGTGTTCGCGTGGTTTCCGCTAAATTCCAGGTGGCTGGGAAAAATACTAAACGATTTCGTTGCATCATCTATTGCCCATCGTTTCATTGAGTCGATTAAAAAAATTGTATATTGATTTCAAAACATTACAATCAAACCCTTTTTAACCGAATAATAATAACGAGTTAAACTTGCACGAGGAGTATTTACTTAGAGAGGTCGATCTTTCCAGACACGTTCAATAAGCATTCTAGGAGTAGCTTTATGGTAGGTTACTTTACCTTACCCATGTCAGAAACTCTAATTCGTGACGCTTATTTCCTCAAACAGATCGACGAAGAAGAACCAGCAACCGATTCAGCATCCGCCGCCACCGCGATCGCCACAGGGCAGAAAACCGATGCTGGCAATATTGCTTGGCTAACGGGTGATCCAGCCGATGGTGCATTAACAACGATTGCAGAAACATTACGCAGTGACCAAGGCTTTTCCATCGGTGTCGTTAGCACTGTACCCTTCAGCCACGCCACACCTGCGGCGTTTGTGAGCCATAACGTTAATCGTAACAACTACTTTGAAATCGCCAATGAAATCATCAACACCACTCAGCCTGATGTGGTGATTGGTGGGGGTCATCCCGATACCTATGGTCGTTTTCGCTATCTCTCAGAGTCAGATTACAATGCGCTGAACTCTGGTGACGCTGGCTATACCTTTGTGGAATGGACAGCCGGGGTTGATGGCGGTGATGCTTTACTGACAGCCGCCGAGACGATCGATGTTACTGCTGGGGAGAAACTCTTCGGCTTGTTTGGTGGTGAGGGTGGCAATTTCGATTTCCATCAGGCGTCTGATACGCCAGGGAATCCATCTGTCACTCCCGGTAGTGTGGAGAATCCCACGTTGACGGAAGCAACGAATGCGACGTTATCGGTACTCAATCAAGATCCCGATGGTTTCTTCTTATCCCGAAGGTTGACCTGGATGACTTGATCGTGGCGAGTGACGGTGATGATACCGTTGCTGGCGAGATGGGTCATGACATCATTGTCGGTGAAGATGGTGACGATGTACTGCGGGGCGATCGCAACAGTCGTTCTTCTGGCGGTCAAGTCGGCGGGGATGACGTGATTTACGGTGGTAACGGGAATGACCGGATTGGCGGTAAAGGGGGTAATGATATCCTCTTGGGTGAAGACGGCGACGACCAAATCTGGGGTGATGATGGGGATGATATCCTGCGCGGCGGTTTGGGTAATGATACCTTGACCGGCGATGACTTCTCTGGGGGTCAGGGAAGTGATACGTTTGTCCTGGCTGCGGGTGAAGGAACCGACACGATTGTTGATTTCAATGGTGGTGAAGATTTCATCGGTTTGGTCGGAGACCTGACATTTGGACAGTTAACCATCACTCAGGATGGCGACAATACGCTGATTGGGTTAGACAACGAAACGTTGGCAATTCTGAATCAGGTGGATGCGAGTAATCTGACTCAGGATTATTTCGTAGCGGTCTAATACTACTACCAAGTCCAAGCAAGATTCCCGACTTCGTAGGAGTTGTCGGGGATCTGGGATAACCTCATTTCATTCTTCGGTAAGTTCTAGCCCAACCCAGTCGATAAGCGTTTCAGTCTGTGACCCCTCTTTCTGACAGGCAAGTTTTTATATAAACTTTAAAATTAATCGTAGATAGGCAGGAATTTACTCCTTGTACAGATAGCGCACTCCTAAATGTTGAGCGATTTTTTCCAAAAGCACTTCCTCACGGAAAGGCTGACCGATAAAATCATTGCAGCCGACTGATAAAACCTGAGAACTGTCTTCAGCAGAAGCACTAACAAGCCAACCAATAATCACAGTTGCTTGTTCTTGAGAAAAGCTGCGGCGGAACTTCTCGACAGACCGAATTCGGCGAGTGGCTTGATAGCCATCCATTATCGGCACTCGCATATTCATTAAAATCAGGTGAGGCAAATAGCTGGAGCGAATTTCCACTGCTTCCTGACCATTTTCAGCTTCGCGAACACAAAAGCCAATAGATGTCAGCATCTTGACCAAAAACATCCGCATCTGCGGACGATGTTCCACCAACAAAATCCGATAGTGGGGTTGATCCGGTGCTAGTCCAATCACCTGGCGATTGTTTTGAGGGGTCTTAATTTTATCGGCTTTGGCAATAGCTACCTGACTATCAAACGCCGATGTTGTTTTTTTCCCCAACAGAATCTGATCAAGTAATTCCGACAGATGTTCGCCTGAATGCTGAATCACACCTAAATAGTGCTGGTGTTCCGGAGAAAGGGATGATTCGCGGCTCATCAGTTGGGTGAAACCGAGGATAGTACTCAGAGGCGTGAGCAGTTCATGACTCATGTTAGCTAAAAATTCACTTTTCGCCCTGTTACCTGCATCAGCCGCGTCTTTGGCTAGGGCGAATAAGCGGGATTGAGCTAAAAGCAACGCCTGCATATTCAGCAACCGCCGCTGCCCATCTTCCCATTTAATCATAATCGGCTCATAAGCTAACGATGCGGGACGATTGAGCGCTAAGTTTACGGCTTTTTCTATGGAGCAAGTGTTACTCAGCAGCAGGTACTTTTCGGCTAATTTTTCGGTATTGAAAATCCCTTCAGTTTTGGCAATCATCTTCCACAATGAGTGAATCGGGCGTTTGAGGAACGTTTCTAACCCATAGGGACGACTGAGCCACTCAAAGAATTGCGTTCTGGAAATCACGCCGATAATTTGATTGGCATCCGTAATTATGACGCCGGGTAGTTCTGGATGCTGTTGGAATTCTTGTGAGACAACCTGACCTAATGTGGTTAATTCAACTTGAAAGTCATGGCTAGGGAGGTGAGCCAAGGTTGAATCGAGCGTCAGTTTATCTAATTGTTGAACAAGCACAATTTTAATTCAGTTGTTTAGGGTTTACTCAAATTAGGAGTTTGATGCACTTGATTGACTTGGTAAAAGTTTGAAGTTTAGCTACAATGTTTTTGATTGGTTTGGGTTAAATTGATTATAACAATGGCATTTTATTTCTGTAACTGGTTTAATATAAGCTTTAAACAAATAGCTGTAAATTTTATTAAGGTTTTTTGGAGTTAAGATTGAATTAATTTTAGCTTAACGCTTGGTTATTATAAAATCTTTAGCTAACGCTATAGTTGAAAAAGCTATAGCAATCCTAAATAGGTTGTGAAAAATCAAAAAAGCAAAGTATCCGGTGGTCTCCCCCTTTTTGTCGGTGCGGCATATCTGGCGAGTAAAGCACTACTACAAGAAGGCAGAAGTCCGAAGGCAGAGGGCAGAAGGCTATAAGCCTTATGGTAGCTGCTTTTAAGGAGCTTGTTAACTGATTAGTTATTTCTGCCGCGCTGCACTACTGTATAATGCTTGACGCCGTCCCAGAGTACATCTGGACAAGGGGGACTTCAGTCTAATGGTGCTTTTCCGATCACTTCCGTTTAGGTAGTCATTGTAAAAATAGTCTTAAACCCTTGTAATATCGTACTGCAAGGATGAGCATTTAACCGGAATTGATATCCCACCGAGAACCATCTTACAGACTGAATAATCCTGGTCGCCCTAATTTTCTTTCATTACAATGAAATTAGCCCTGCCTTCAAAGGGAGTTGACATCCAATGTTCATGAATTGCCCCTACAGGGTTTTGTCTAGAATAGTCGTTAACCTGCATAGTATTCCCCTACCATTGCATTCTTACCGCCATGACTGGATCTGAAGCTCTCATCGCTCAAGCGATTAGCGGAATCGCTGTTCCCGTTTTCCAAACCCTCTGGGGACAAGGGGGTAAAGTTCTGGGATTATTTGGCAAAACCCTGGATGAAAAAGCCAAACAAGCGATTTTTAAAGCCTCTCGACAATATGCACAGAATTATACAGAACGTCATGGCATTCTGAAAGTCTTGGGAATGCGAGAACCTGTTTCTTTGGAATCGGTTTATACCACGGTGCAATTCTTGGATGACGCTGCGATTCAGAGTTTTGAATCGGTTGAAACCCTGGAACTTATCTATCGGAAAGCAAAACAGCGGAGTTTTCAGTCTAAAGATTGCCCCAAGCAACCCGGAATCACTGTCGCCAATCAAAAGCAGTATTTGATGGTGTTAGGAAGTCCCGGTGCGGGAAAGTCTACCTTCTTGCGGCGGATGGGATTGGAAGTGCTGAAGGGAAAGAAGGGACAATTTAAACACGCTTGTATTCCGGTATTAATTGAACTCAAGACGTTTAACCAGGGTGAGATTGAGATTGAACATAAAATTGCTGAAGAATTCCGCATCTGTGGCTTTCCCACACACCAGGAATTTACGGCTAAAGCGTTGGAACAAGGGAAACTGCTGATTTTATTGGATGGATTGGATGAAGTGCCAACGGAGCGCATGAATCAGGTAATTCAGCATATTCAGAACTTTGTCGATTTACATGATAAGAATCGCTTTATTACTTCCTGTCGAGTTGCCGCTTATCGCCACAACTTCCGCCGCTTTACCGATGTGGCAATGGCAGAGTTTGATGATGCTCAGATTGAAAATTTTATTAGTAATTGGTTTAGGCATGAACCTAAGACGGGGAAAGAGTGCTGGAAAAAGCTGAATGATCAGGAAAACCAAGCGGCGAAGGAACTTACACAGACGCCGTTGTTGCTGACGTTAGTCTGTTTGCTCTATCAGCGATCACGGAAATTCCCTACCAACCGCGCTACGCTGTATGAACGGGCATTGCGCGTCTTGCTGGAAGAATGGGCAGCAGAAAAAGGTGTTTCTCAAGATGACCTTTACAAGGGATTGGATACCAAACGTAAGGAAATGATGCTGTCGGAAATTGCCCATGATGCGTTTCAGGCAGACCATTTATTTTTGCCCAGACGGGAAATTGCCGATCAAATCGAGGAACTCTTGGCAGAAATGCTCCCGGATGAAACGTTGATTCATGGAGAAGCGGTTTTAAGGTCAATTGAAGTGCAACATGGAGTATTAGTCGAACGGGCAGAAGGGGTTTACTCGTTTTCCCACTTGACGCTTCAGGAATATTTAACGGCACAATATATTGATGATCATCGCCAAATTGATAAGTTAGTTACTGAACATCTTAGCGATGAGCGCTGGCAAGAGGTATTCTTATTAGTTTCTGGACTAATGCGAGGTGGGGCAGATGAATTGCTATTGTTGATGGAAAAAGAAGCGCAAACCTATATTAATACTCCCCGGTTACAAGCGTTATTACGTTGGACAGATTGGGTAACGGCGGATTCTGAAAGCAATATAAATCCTGTGGCAAAACGTGCGATCGCCTACGTTATTGCGAATACTCTTGCCAATGCTATCACCCTTGATTATGCTAACTACCTTCATCTTAATATCTACGCCAGAGCGATAGCCCGGACTCTTGGCTTTTCCAGAAATTTGGCTAATGCTGATGATTTCGTATCTACCCTCAACCTTAGTTATGTCAGAGATCGTGCTGTTAGTCTGAAGATTGCCAAAAATCTCACCCGCGATTTAGAAAAAATAAAAATATTCAAGAATATAGATTTCACTTTAATGATTGCAAGAATAGAATCTCTTAAAACTAAATTACCAGACAGCAATCAACCATATAAAGTGCATAAGGAATTTGCTAATAAACTCTTGCATATTTGGTTAAAAGCATTTAATTTAAAAAAATATATTATCCAATTATCTGTAAAAAAAACAAGCGCCTTTCACAATTATTTTTACGTAAATTACCTAATAATTCAGTGCAAGAAATCAGCCGTGCGGGTATCGCCCAAAACCTGGGCAGAGATTGAAGAACGGATGTTGCGGGTTCCCAATAATGGATAATCCAAGTTCCGATTGTGTCTCGATTCACGCTGAAGGAGAAACAGGTGATGAATTACTCTCCTGCTTGTTGTTTGAGTAAATTAACTAAATTATCTGACAACCACAAACCAGCATCTTGCAAGGCTTGAATCCTGGGAGATACGGAATCAATTAATCCTCGTTGTTTTGCCAGGATAATTAAGCGACCTGTTCCAATTGTAAGAATACTTAAAGCTTGACAACAGCGACGTGCGGCTCTATCATCAACAATCGCCGCCAAATTGGAATCGTTTAGAGCCAAACTTAATACTTCCGATTCCCCCTTGCCTAAATCCCACGCCGCCACTTCTTGTGGGATCTCTCCAATTTCTACTCGTTGCGCCCAAGTAACCTTAGATAATTGCCGAGAAGCAGCATCGTTTTGAGCGGTTCCTGTTACTTCATCCCAGACACCGACTGGCACGATAATTTCCGAGAAAAGTTGAGGCAATAAATCGGCTTGTTGACTTTTAAATAGGACAATCAGAGGTGAAGCATTAATCACCACGCGCTTAATCAACATTCGCCATTTCCTCTGCCAACTCCTCAGCCGTGTATTGCATAAAATCTACTTGATACCGAAACAACGCATTAATCAATTCAGCGCGAGTTATTCCAGCAATTTCAGCGGCTTTACTTTGAGAAACTTGCCCCATTTCATACCATTTTACAGCAGCGGCTATTCGCATCTCTTGGACAAATTCATCGGGATTCTTCTTCAGTGCAGAGAATACAGTTTTGGGAAGTTCAATCGATACAGATGTCATAAAAAAATCTCAACTTGATAACTATAAACCCTAGCATTAAACTCAAACCTGACTTAGCTTAGCCTGTCAAACAACTTCAGAACTTACGCCGCGATACCACATAGACCTGTAAAATAATAAAATAAACAATCTGACCCCAAACCATCATAAACACCTCTGCGCCCCTCTGCGTTGACCTCTGCGTCCCTCTGCGTTAAAAAAACACAAGGATGTACCGTACACCGCCCAAACGATTTATGAACTAGGTTAGCGCGATCGCTTTGGGAACGGGGCTAAAGCCCCGACTACAAACTTGTGCGATCGCTCTTGGAGATGGGATACTCATGCCATCATCAGCCAAAACTTATAATGATAATCTGTACGCAATATCAAAACCCTACGACTTAACATGACCACCTCTCCCCGTCGCTACCATATCACCACCTTCGGCTGTCAAATGAACAAAGCCGACTCCGAACGCATGGCTGGTATCTTAGAAGATATGGGATTTGAGTGGTCAGAAGACCCCAATGACGCCAGCCTGATCCTCTACAACACCTGCACGATTCGCGATAACGCCGAACAAAAAGTCTATTCCTACCTGGGTAGACAGGCAAAGCGGAAACAAGAACAAGCTGACCTTACCTTAATTGTCGCTGGCTGTGTCGCTCAACAGGAAGGAGAAGCGCTGCTGCGGCGTGTCCCGGAATTAGATTTAGTTATGGGACCTCAACACGCCAATCGCCTGCAAGACTTACTCGAACAAGTCTCCGACGGGAACCAAATTGTCGCCACTGAACCCATCCATATCGTCGAAGACATTACCAAACCCCGCCGCGATAGCACCGTTACGGCTTGGGTGAATGTAATTTACGGCTGTAACGAACGCTGCACCTACTGCGTTGTCCCCAATGTGCGCGGTGTGGAACAATCCCGCACCCCGGAGGCGATTCGGGCGGAAATGGCGGAATTAGGACAGCAAGGGTATAAGGAAATTACCCTGCTGGGACAAAATATTGATGCTTACGGGCGAGATTTACCGGGCGTGACTGAATCGGGACGGCATCAGCACACCTTGACAGATTTACTTTATTATGTTCACGATGTCCCCGGAGTTGAGCGGATTCGGTTTGCCACCAGTCACCCCCGCTATTTCACCGAACGACTAATTCGCGCTTGTAAGGAATTGCCCAAGGTTTGCGAACATTTCCACATTCCCTTCCAATCCGGAGATAACGATATCCTCAAAGCCATGGCGCGGGGATACACCCAGGAAAAATATCGCCGAATTATTAATACCATTCGCGATTATATGCCCGATGCGTCGATTAGTGCGGATGCGATTGTCGGCTTTCCCGGAGAAACCGAGGCACAGTTTGAGAATACGTTGAAACTGGTGGAGGATATTGAATTTGACCAATTAAACACCGCCGCTTATTCGCCTCGCCCTGGTACCCCCGCCGCCCTGTGGGAGAATCAACTGAGTGAAGAGGTAAAGAGCGATCGCCTACAACGGCTCAACCATTTAGTGAACACCAAAGCCGCCGCGCGATCGCAACGGTATTTCGGGCGGATTGAAGAGGTTCTCGTCGAAGACCAAAATCCCAAGGATTCCAGCCAAGTGATGGGGCGCACGCGGGGGAATCGGTTGACGTTCTTTAGCGGGAATATTAATGAATTAAAAGGACAGTTAGTCCAGGTAAAAATTACCGAAGTTCGCGCCTTTAGTCTCACGGGTGAAGCGTTAACTTTAGCCCCTTGGTGACATCCTCCTACACCAAATCAAAGATTATGGTGTAGGCTTCCAACATCGCTGTTAGACATTGCTGCCCTGCGCCACTTATCTAGGACCCATGCCCCCGACAGCCCGACTTGACAGCCAATTTCTTTCCCCCAGAGTCCCTGGGTACTCAGTTGTTCAAAACCCCGATTACAGATTTCTTGTGCCGAAGCTATGTCCCTAT
>NZ_JAVJUO010000047.1:0-5940 GCF_040220555.1 Coleofasciculus sp. C1-SOL-03 | reverse complement strand
CCCTTCCCGCCATCCCGGTTAAGATGTCTTGTCTTAACAACAACCCGACAAAAGGTTTTAGAGAGTATCCGGACTAGGGAAGCATCCGGGTGTCTGTACCAAACCGGGACTCAATGCGGTATTCAACGGTTTAAATCGCCGTTTGTCCGGCAATCCCTGACTTCAAGCGTTAGCTAAGTCAGGGTTGTTGAATTTTCTGGAATTGGTCATTGGTCTTATGTCCTTTGGGATACCCAGGCGCAAATAACGAATCCAAAGCTTGCCAGTCTGATTATCCACTCAATAATGCTTCCACAAACTCATAACTTGAGAACGGACGTAAATCTTCAATCCCTTCCCCAGCACCGATAAATCGAATTGGCAATCCCAGTTGCTGGACGATCGCCAAAGCCACACCGCCTTTAGCCGTACCATCTAACTTAGTCAACACCACACCACTCAGTTGTGCCGCTTCCGAGAACACCTCAGCTTGACGCAAACCATTTTGACCCAGGGTAGCATCCAATACCAACAACGATTCCACTTTCGCCTCTGGTGCTTTTTTATCGATAATCCGGCGAATTTTCGCCAATTCCTCCATCAGATTCTTCTTGTTTTGCAAACGCCCTGCGGTGTCTACCAATAGTAATTCCGTATTGCGGGATTTTGCGGCTGTGATGGAATCAAATACCACGGCGGCTGGATCGGTATTCTTGCCTGGATTTGCAATCACCTCTGTACGACTGCGTTCTCCCCAAATTTTCACCTGTTCCACCGCCGCCGCCCGGAAGGTATCAGCTGCTCCAATTAAACACTTGTAACCGGATTTATTGGCTAAATGAGCCAGTTTGCCAATTGTGGTGGTTTTTCCTGCACCATTCACCCCAGTCATCAACCAAATATTCAGGATGTCTTTTTCCGGGAAAAACGTTTCACCGTAAGACTCTTGACAGGGTTTATCCAATAAATCCCGGAGAATTTGTTTCAAATAGGCGATCGCTTGTTCCGGAGGCAAGACTTCCTGGCGCATTTTCGCTTGCAGGGTTTCAATAATATAATCCGTTGCCTCGATACCCACATCCGCTTGCAACAACAACGCCTCGATTTCCATCACGGCGTCTTGGTTCAACGGACCCTGACCGACTATAGACTTGAGTTGATTGACTAAGCCACGACGAGTTTTGCCCAGTCCAGAGCGAAGCTGTTTGAGCCAGCTAATTTCCTCAGCGGAGACATCCTCAGGGGTACGCCCTTGATCGGCTAAGACTTTGGCTGACCATAAAAATTCTTCATCCAAGGCGACATCCGCCTCGGCTTCGGGTGGGGTTGTGGGTGGCGCGACAGATTCCGGTTCTGGCGTCTCAATTGCCGTTGCTTCAAGCCGTTTAAGTCGCTCTTCCCGTTCGGATTTCCTTGCCCAAATCGGCACAGTTGCTGATTCTTCAGCCGCCACAGGTTCAGGTTGTTCTGTGGGGGGTTCCGCTTCGGCTATGGTATTTGAAGCCGTTGGCGCCTCCGTTTCTTCAGGTTCTACTTGTTCGGTGTCGGTTTCCGCCTCAGTTACCACAGGAGATTCTGGGGAGGGTGCGGTACTACTCGCTTCAACCCTAATGTCTTCTCCCTCAGCTTCCTCAGCTTCCTCAGCTTCCCCTGCTTCCCCTGCTTCCTCTATTTCTGGCTCCGGGGCAGTTTCTGTGGCTTCTGTACTCTCTGGTAATTCAGCCTGGGTAGATTCAGCGGTGTCAGCTTGAACCTCTGGTGCTTCGGTTTCAGCTTCTGAGGGCGCTGACTCCTGCTTTTTCAGGTTTGTATAAGCGGCTTTTGCCCAACTCAGATAATCGTCAGCAACTGTTGCTGATTGCTCCTGAGTGGCAGACTCACTCTCCGATTGCGGCGATTCAACCGGGGGAGTGGCTGACTGCTGTTCTTGCTTCTCTTCTTTCTCCTCGGAAGAAGCAGCACTTTTACCAACTTGGCGGCGGAACCAATTAAATACCATTGCACCTAATTAGAGATAGTGTGAGTTGTGAGTTTTGAGCTTGCTTTTCAAGGGAAGCGAGTATGACAAAGGACGAATGATGATCCTGCTTATACGAACTTTTCTAGAGCTGGAGGCTCTGGCTCTTTTATACAGGTGGTGACGCGACGCAAGACGCCATTCACAAATCGATGTCCTTCTTCATCGCTGTAGCGTTTAGCGAGTTCTATGGCTTCATTAATTGCCACCCGATCAGGAATCTCTAAAAATGCCATTTCTGCCACGGCTATTCGCAAAATATCTCGGTCAATGCGGGGTAAGCGATCAATTTGCCAATCTTTCAGGGATTTAACCAGTATTTCGTCAATTTCGACTTGCCTACGGTGAATCGCCTGGAGAATTTCGATGGCATAAGCCCGCACGTCGGCTTGATTGGCAAGCTGAATCATTTCCGGGATTTCTACAGCGACACCGATACGGTTAATCGCCTTCTGAGTCAGTTCAATGGCTTCCGCCACCATCGTTTTGGAACTTCGCACATCGATCGCACGGGTTTCACTACCGAGGAGGCGATCGCTCCCCCGTTTAAGTTCGGCTGAGGCTGTTTCTAAGGCTTCGTTAATTTCATTGGTCAGAGTCCTGACAGCAACCAATACCATCTGGCTCAGTTGTTTTTCATTCAGTTGTTCCGGTTCACGAGACATCTGAGAGAGACCTAAAAGCGCCAGTTCACGAGCGATTCTGCGGGGTTGCATGGTTTTGTCCTTTGTCCTTTGTCCTTTGTCCTTTGTCCTTTGTCCTACTGGCTTCCGAAAAGAAGTTAATTATTTCCTCTTCCCCAATCCCTAATCACTAGGAACTTTCTTCGGTGGGTAACATCTGCTGTTGCAGCATATCGGATAGAGGTTGCTCTCGCTTCGTCTTACCGTATGGCATCTGGAGGGGTACACCCATGGAGGATTCACTCGGTCCGACAATTCCACCGGAGATTAGTACCTTAAAGGCATCTTCGATGGACATGGAAAGATTAATCACTTCTTTTTCCGGCACAATAGCATACCATCCGGTGGTCGGATTGGGAGTGGTGGGGACGAAAATGTTCAACATGGTGTCATTGAGTTTGCCTTGAATTTCACCCGTTGCTGTCCCGGTGACGAAGGCGATCGCCCACATTCCCTGACGCGGATACTCTACCAAAATCACCCGCCGAAATTTACTGCTGGAATCCTTAAGCAAGGTTTCCAATAACTGTTTGAGTGTTTTATAGACTGATCCAGCCAGGGGAATTGCCTGCAACACTCGTTCCCCTACATCCAGCAACCACCGCCCGACAATGTTACGTGCCATTAAGCCAATCAGTAGAATGCACAGGAGGGGCACGGTTAGCCCGACCAGTAAATTCAAGAGATTGACCAAAATGGGGTGGAGGTTATTATAGGGGTTGAGTTGCTTAGGGATACGGGTGAGAAAATTGATCACCCAATTGGCGATGGTAATCGTCAGCCAGATTGTGGTAGCGAGGGGAATCACTACCAGGAGACCGGCGATTAGGTCGTTTTTTAAGTCCTGCTTGAAGCGTTGGATCACAGAGTACTGACTCTCCTTACAATGGCTCTTAAATGGCTCTTAAACGTCTGTCATTGCTCCCCCAATTACTGGTATAAGCTGTTGAAACCTTGACCTGATCACGGCAATCACCGCCAGCTTTCCCAGCCGTTGATGGGGATGAACTCTTGCTCAACCCCCTTTCGCTGCCCCAGTGAAGCAGTACTTCTGGTCGAGGGTTCTATCTCTAGTTGTAAAGCTTGTTAAGAATTGTTGCAAGTATTGATATTTCTATTAAGGTTGTCCAAGAGGGTTTCCAGGGTGTTTGGTTTTCAGAACGAGAGTTGGGAATCAGTCGCCTCAAGGGTGGGCAGTTGTTGCTCTTTGAGTTCCCCAACCTTGAGGGTAATTAGATATTCATAAAATGCCTGTAAGGTACACCAAGTAAAGCCAGCGCGTCCATCTAGGAAGCCTCCCAGGAGAATATACATATAGAGAAAGCGGAGCAAGGGACGAAAGGGTAACCGTAGAGACAGATCTTTGAGGGCGTGACGCCGTTCTACTTCCGATCGCCCCAGCAGCAACGCTCCCCAGTTGACGGTGCCTTGTTCAAGCTGGCGTAAGGTTTCCCGGGCTTCATCGGTGGAGTAACGGTTGTGTTTTTCAATCCAACGGCTCAACCCCTTACTACAGGTATAGTGGGGGTAGGTTTCTTGCAAAAACCCTGTCGGTCCATGACAAACTTCTCGTTCTGTATGACCATAATCGGTAAACCAGACTTGACCTTTTCGCAGTAAACGAAGTTGGTAACGGGGGTACTGAGTGCAGTGGCGAATCCATTGATTCATGAACATGACCCGTTCAGCGACATAGTATCCCACGAAATCCTGGTTCCTTATGGCTTCTAGGCATTCAGCAAATAGGACTGGGGTCATCCGTTCATCTGCTTCCAAGATGTACGCCCATTCGTACTTCGTCGAGATTTGCTCCAGCATCCAAGTGCGCTGACGCCCGTGACTTTCAAAGGCATGAGATACAACTCGCACTGGATAGCGTTGGGCAAATTCTACCGTGCGATCGCTACTGCATGAATCCACCACAATGATGTCATCCGAGAGCAGCGCTGACTGAATGCAGGCTTCAATATCTCGTTGTTCGTTGTAGGTGAGGATATAAATCGAGAACATGTTAAAGCTGGTAAAATTAGGAGTCTAGCTAAAGCGGTTTGCTGAAATTGAGAACCCCAATCCGCCTCAATGCCAATCGTAACCGATGGCACATAAAAGCAGAACTGGGGATTACCTACAGCAGTTGGCAACTGGCTCGAATAGAGGTTATTTGTTATCTCGGAATGGGTGATTAGGACGCTTGTGTGTATCTTCTATTGAATCGTCAATCTCTATCAACTGACAATTTAGAGACTGTTATCAAACCTTTTTGTCTGTTGCTCGCATAGCAATGACTTGCAGATTAACTACCCAAGTTCCGCAATCCCATCCAGCCAATAATGCTGTAGCCAATGGCTAAAAGTAAGCTGCTTAAACCGATGCGGATACCTCGTTTCAACGCCTCGGTTCTGGCGCGTTGCTCAAGTTCTTGTCTACGACTGCGGATTTGAGTCTGAGCTTGCTCCCGACGTTGAGCGATCGCTTCGGGATCTTGTTTGATCGCCTGCAATTGTTCTCGCAAGGCTGTAAGTCGCTGGAGTTGTTCGCCTTCAGCTTGTCCAATCGCTTGCTCTAGCCGTTCTAGCTGAGACGGATCTTGAAGCAGAGTATCTATTTGCTGAACTTGAGTTTCTAGCTGGGTTTCAGCTTCCTCGGCTCGCTGCGTAATCTGTTCGATCGCTTGATTACTTTGGATGCGAACATTGTTGAAATGCAAGGGAACCAGCAATAGGAAGAGTAAACCCAATAGGCTGGAGAGTAAGAATGCCCAGAATCTCAAGTCAGTGATTGACGATTTTCGCTCCGGTAATGAGCCACCACTGTTATTGCTGATCCAATATCCTGCTACCAAAAAGGCAATTCCCACCATAGGGATAACCCCCCGGTCAACAAGCTGGGTGGTTAGATTCAGCTGCCATTCATTCTGAAGAGGGCTAACCCCAGGAGACGGAATAATCAGCACTAGATAGTCCAACAGGGACGATAGGATCATGATCAGCCCGACTATCTTAAGTGCTAAACCCGCAAACGAAGAATACATAGTACTACTTTTCATCTTACTTATGCCTCAGACTACTGTGAGGGGTCACTTTCTACTTTACTGGGCAAGCTGGTTGCCATGGAATTTTTTACCGATATAATTTTGCTAACTTATGCTAACAATGCACTCTAAAAGACAAGCTCTTAGAGAGGGGATATCTCCCAAAGCCCGTAGGAAAATCCCACGGGCGCCGTTAATGTCCCTGTCCATCCGAAATCCATCACCACCAA
>NZ_JAVJUO010000046.1:0-30744 GCF_040220555.1 Coleofasciculus sp. C1-SOL-03 | reverse complement strand
GGAGAACCCGGCGTGAAAACCCTTTGGCAGGGTCTACGACGACTTCATGACATTGCACAGACTTGGATTTTACTCTCTCACTCTAGTGCTACTTTTGTCAAGTCAGATTTTGTTAAGAAAGATGTGACTAATGCATAGCTTTTTAAGGGGGATTTAGGGGGATCTCAATGTTAAGGATTGGTGGGTTACGGCGGATAGAAAATTAAACGGTTATTGACATAATTTAATACCGCCTAACCCACCCTACAATTAGATAAACAAGACAAAAGAACAAATGATCAATTAATCGTTTATCGCTTCAACTTCACCCGCGATCGCATCTCGTGGTAAATCCGCTAAACCCATTGATTTTAATAGGGTTTCCCAGGTTGAGGGGAGGGTACGAAGCTGGGAGATATCCTGGGGCAGATCATACCAAAGATTATGTTTAATTAATAGGTCAATCTGTTGGGATAAAGCGGCTTGTTGTACCTGCGTCTCTAAGTCTTGGTTATCTAACCGTTTTACCCATCCCTGATGCCAAACGCGATCGCGCATGGATGATCCGGAGGATGTACAATAGAGCATGAGTTTCCAGGTGTAGCGTTGATTTGGGGCTAAGGGTGGGGCGGTTTGGGGTAGACTAATCTTAATTAAACCGGGGGTTTGGGGTAGGGAAAATTCCTGTCGGTAGATGGTATTTTGTTGTTCGTCTTCTAGGGTAAATTTACCGGAATGGAGGCTACTTGTTTGATAGGGAATGTAGAACCAAAGGGTAGGATATCCGCTAAGCGTGTAGCCGGAAAATTCGTTATTAGTCAGGGGTAATAAGGGGGTAAAGGGTTGATCGGTTTTCTCACAGGAACCCCGAGTTCCACCGGGATTTCGTTCTTCGGCGGGTTCACTGTCTGGGGGTTTGGGTGGATTATTGGTAGTAGGTTGGGTTTGATTGGTTGGGGTGGAGGTGATGAGAATTAAGGAAAGAATGAGTGGAAGGTTTGGGAAAGTCATTGTTTTTTTATCCGGGTTTGGGGTTGGGTGGTTGGATGTTTTTTTAACGCAGAGGGGCGCAGAGGTTAACGCAGAGGGCGCAGAGGGGTAGGCGTAGTTGATGTTCTATGGATTTGGGTTGGGGTTGGGTTGATTTTCATGGGTTTGAGGTTGGGTGGTTGGATGTTTTTTTAACGCAGAGGGGCGCAGAGGTTAACGCAGAGGGCGCAGAGGGGTAGGCGTAGTTGATGTTCTATGGATTTGGGTTGGGGTTGGGTTGATGTTTATGGGTTTGGTGTTTAACTGTGCATAGGTTGGTGATTAGATGGGCAAAAATAGAGGGAGTTAGGGGAATGTAAATATGAAGGGTGATAAAAAGAGTAAAGCTAAGTGTGCTGATGCTAATTAGGATAATTCCACTGGCGATTCCTCGATAGATTAAGCGGGAAATATGCCAGTTAATTAGTCCGGCTGATAACGCCCAAGTTCCAATCCAAAGACTTTCTATCCACCAGGGGGGAAATTGAAGTAGGGGACGTTTGTTTGTAACAGCGCTAATCAGTTGACTGATTTTATGGGCGTGAATGTGTAAGCCACGTATCTCTTGGTTATCTGGCGTTTTAAAGTAGTCTTTGACGCTGGGATCGGTAACGCCAATTAATATGATTTTGTCTTTAATTAAGCCGGGATGCACTTGATGATTGAGTACCTGAGTTAGGGTGACAGTTGGGGCAATTTCCTGGCTGCGGCGATAGTTAAGCATGATTTGGTGTCCTTTGACTTGGGAGGTGGTATAAAATCCAGGGTGACTATTCAGAATGTTGAAGCGAATTTCGCCAATTTGCCATTGTTGGGCGGTGGGAAAGTCAACGGAAAATCCTTGATTCTGTAAATAACGTAGGGCGATTTGGGAACTAAACGCATAGTAGGCGGAACAGTTGGAAGGTTGAGGCGGATTCATCGCTAAAAGATGACGGCGAACAATGCTATCGGAATCGGTAATCACATCACTGAATCCTAAACGCTTGTCGGGAATTTCCGGTGGTGGTGAGATACCTTCGGGATCATTCTGATTGGGATGGGTACAAATCGGAATCACGCGATCGCGGGTTTTGAGATATTCAATTAATTCTGCTTGACCTTTGCCTTCAGGTCGGTCACGATAGATATCTAAACCGATAAGTTGGGGCTGATATTGGTCTAAGGCTTGTAATAATTGCCGCATTGTGCGATCATGCAGTGGATATTCATTGTCTAAGTTGGCGATATCCTGCCGAGTAATCTGTACCAGCAACAACCGTTGATCGGGTTCCTCCGACTGACGCGATCGCCCAAACCAATCAAACGTTTGGAATTCCCACGATTGCCATACGCCCAGCGATCGCATTCCCATCACTAATACTGTTACTCCCACCGTCGCGGCGATTACCCGCCACCGGGGAAGGGATGGCGAGGGAGAGGGAATCGGCTGAAGCTGTTGATTCACCCAATGGCGATCAAAAACAGAGGCGTAAATCCGATTCGCCACCTGTAACTGTCCCCCCCGCTTCACCACTAATCCCGATAACTGTAATTGCTGCTGCAAATTATTCTGATCAGCCGGAACTTTTTTCCGTTTGAGTATCCGGTGATACAGCATTAATAACGGTTGACTATCTTGATGTCCAGACAAGACGCGATCGCGAATCGTCCGCAGATGTTCAGGATTATCCTGAGACAGCCAGTTATCGAGAATGTGCGATCGTACCACCTGATCCACAAAACCAGTAGGTAGGGTGTAGGGAAGCATTTGTTCCCTTTGTTCTCCTACCGCCTGACACACTAACCGACATACCTTTTGCGTCAGAAACGGTTGTCCCCCTGTCCAATTTAATATAGCTTGAAGTACCGCATCAGGATGACGAACCTTTCCCTGTAATCCCCTAACTAAAGGTTTCGCTTCCTCCCACGTAAACCCCTTTAACTCAATCGCCAAACTCTCAATATTAAACGGTGTGCGCTGATTATCCGCAATCAAATCCGATGGCGTCGCCACTCCCAACAACGCAAAGGTTAAACGCTGGTATTTATGCTGAATTGCCCGTTTATTATAACAAGCCCGGATAAAGCCAAACAGATCATCTTTAAAGTCTAAATTCAGAATACTATCGATTTCATCAATAAAAATAACAATCTTACCCGCAACCCTTCCCAAAACCTCCTCATCTACGAACTTACTGAACCGATCAAAGGGAGACAAATACGCATACCGATACCACCACTCCCCCTCATCTAGATCCAACTCCAACCCACTCACCAAATGACTCACCATTGTGCCATAAAACTCCTCCTGATTAATTTGATAACTACAGATATCCCGCATTTCCATTTCCACACAAGCAAACCCCTGATCTTGCAACCGTTTCATCGTCCGCACCAACAAACTCGACTTACCCATCTGCCGAGAATTCAGCACATAACAAAACCGCATCCCCCTCAATCCCTGATAAAGTTCTTGATCCGCCGCCCGAACCACATAATTCCTCGCCTCCAGGGGTAAAGCGCCACCTACTTGATAATCGTCATTTGTCATTTGTCAAAACACTGATTTCAAGGATTTATTGGAGAGATTGGGGTAGGGAGGTGAGAGGTTAGTTGCACTGATTACACCGATAAATTGGTTGTCTATCATTTGTCTTATGTCTTATGTCATCTAATCCTAAATATCGAACCCAAGCCCATCTCCACCCCCCTAAAACTTATCCCCCCATCCACTCAACCCCTCTGCGTTCCTCTGCGTAAACCTCTGCGTACCTCTGCGTTAAAAAAACATAACCTCTCTCCCCACAAAATCCAATCAAACAACCCCTAACCCCCCGATTCAATCCGACTCTCAAAATACTGACGAAATAACTCATAACGAGGACTAACGCCATCCCCTTCCCATCGAACCAACCCCAAATTCTCCAAAACATCCGCCACCTCTGGATTCAATCTTACCGGATGATTAACACCAACAACCTGATTAAACACCGCTACTAACTCCGGCAATTGATGTAACTTTTGTTCATACATCAGCAAATAATCCCGATAAATTCCCCTCGGAGTCGCCGCCATTACCAAAACCTCCTCCAATGTGACCAACTTTTGTCCAATTTGCTTCATCGCCTCTTGCACCAAATAAGGCTGTCCCCCCACCATCGCCATTAACCGATTCACCTGATCCCCTTGCCAATCCAATCCATAATGTTGCGCCAACTCTTGCACCTGTTCCCGACTCAATTCCGGTAACGCGATCGGAAGTCCCGTATTAAATGGCGACTGATTAATATCAAGTTCGCGATAATCTTCCGTATACACTAAAACCTGGCGCAATTTCCCCCAAATTGGGCGCGTTTTCGCCTCCTCATGTCGCGTTCGCAGCATCCCTAAAAACTCTCCCGCGACTTCTGGATAGGGAAAAATTCGATCCACTTCATCTAACCCCAAAACCAGACAACTGTCTCCGGGTAACAGATGCTTTTCAAAATACGTCTTACACTTATTCTTACTATTGCCAATACTCCGCTGCCAATGTTCAGCCACTGGATTATCTGATAATGAGTCTTGGTTCAGACTCAGCGTCACACTGGTACAGAACCATTGCAAAAATCGATTCAAATCTTGAAAATCCGTCGCCGTTGCATCCCGCAGATTCAAACTCACTGCGCGATAACCCTGATCCGCCGCATAATTCAACACCCGTGACATCAACTCCGTTTTCCCCATCTTCCACGACGCTTTAATCCGCAGCAAACATCCCGGCTTCAGGATTTCCTGATAACAGGTAGGTAGAATCCCTGGTTCAATATACCTATCTTGGCAGAGAGGAGACGCGATCACCCGGAAATCTGTCTCTGGATTCCTTAGTTGTTCTCCATGCTGCTGATATCGCCCATACTCCCGCTTTAACCAGTCTCGCAAGCGCTTAAATTTCCCCTTTTTCTCCGTATTCAGCGCCGGACAAGAATGGGCAAATGTCGCATAAATTCGTCCCATTCGTCGCTGTAGCGTCACCTCACTGATATGCAAATCAGCAGCAATTTTGGCATCAAGTTCTCCCCAATTCCGTTCCGCAAATCGCCAACAAAACACCTGTCTCTCATCGGCATCAAATATACCCTGACAATCTGCAATTTGTTGTAAAAATGTATCCCACGACATAAACAGTTAGAGGTATTCAATAGTCAGCAAAATTGTCGGATGTGTTAGCATTCGCGCAGCATTCTCTAAAGGTAGCGTAACCCACCCTGACTCTATTCCACTAGGATATCACTTATAATCCAACGATTAAAATAAATGGGGCTTGAGTCAGCGATGCAAACGTTTATAGCGAAGACAGCGCCACAATGAACGAAGAATTAATCACTAATATTGATACCTTCTGATAGCTTGTGATACCTTTTGATAGGTTTAAAACCAACCCTCACAATTCTATCTGATAGCTAGCTGTGGGTTCAAATTCAAAATAAACCGATTTAATAGACTTATAAGCAAAGTACATACATCTGATCGATCAGACCTATTTTCCAGTTATCTCAACTCTCTCAGAATTTTCAGGAGTACGATTATGCTGAAATTCAAGCCAATTCTTTCTCTTACCGTAGTTGGACTATCTCTCAGCCTACTCAGTAGTGGTAAAGCCTTAGCCTTCAGCTTCAACTTTAGCCCAATAGTAGAAACTAGCAATTCATTCAGTTCCTTTACCAGCCTCGGTTCAGGACTCGGTACCGCAGGCGGAAATAGCGGCTATAAGTTGTCCAATGACTCCAACTATCAAAACGGCAAAGGACTGGCAATTAACAATAATGGTCAAGTCGTCTTTTTTGCCGAACTCAAATCAGGAGACCAAGGAATCTATGTTGGTACGGGTGTCAGCGCCCCAGAAATCATTGTTGACAACAAATCTTACTCTATATTTAGCAGTTTTGGTCAGGGACTATCCCTTAATAATAATGGTACTGTCGCCTTTTTTGCTGATGTCGATTCTGGTGGTCAAGGCATCTTTACCAGTAATGGTGTCAGTAACACTCAACAAATTGCCCATACAAACGCAACCTATAGTAGCTTTGCCCCTGGACTGGCGATTAACGACAATGGTACTGTAGCCTTTTTTGCCAATCTTGATAATGGTGGGCAAGAAATCTTTACCAGCGACGGCAATAAAACCATCCAAATTACCAACTGTATAGGTGCTGGTTCATCTGAGCAACAATGTCCTCTGTCCAGTAGTATGCTTGATCCTCTTGCACCTGACATTAATAATCAGGGAATGGTTAGCTTTGTGAGTCACTACGGTGTCTTTACAGGGGATGAGAATGGCAACTATTTGATTGTTTCCGATCCCACTAACTTTTGGAATGGTTCATATCGGGAAGCCAATATAAATGACCAAGGAGAAGTATCAGCCTTTGCTCATAATAATGGTGCAGGTCAAGTCATTTTCAAGACGAATGGCATTAATGGTGAATTGATTGCCGGGAACAATTATGATGAGTTAGAAACACCCGATACATTCTATAACGTTGGCACCAGTTCTATCAATAATAAAGGACTCGTCGCTTTTATGGCAAATCAGGTCGTTGAAGGGTCTACCCCCTTTAGCAACCAGGATAAAGGTATCTTTGTGGGGAGTAATGCGGTCGAGGATAAAGTTATTGGCATTGGCGATACCTTATTCGGTTCCACTGTCGTTGATTTAGCCATGGATCGGCAAAGCCTGAGTGATGATAATGAGATTGTCTTCTGGGCAAAAATGGAAGATGGCACAGAAGGAATTTACCGCGCCAATAACATCGCTGACTCCCAGTTTAATCCTTTGCTTCCTGATAGTACCTTGGATGGAGTGTTTCGATTTATTGATGTTATTGGTGGGAAATGGTACGACCCACCGTCTGCCTATGGTTTCCGCTATGAAATGACGGGAAATTCTTTATTTACCTCAATTCTAAACTTCCCGGTTGGCTTTGAAAATCCCTTCACCGTATCTGTAGGAGATACAAATCTGGGTGAATTTATACCCGGAGACAGTATCGATTTTGTCTCGCTTTTGGGTGGTGGTGTTTCTGAGTTTACGATTACCGGACTCAATGTTGATCCCACCAATCCCACAGCGTTCCCAATTAAACTTGACTTTGATACGGATACCGCGAGTTTCGATATGCATGCACTCATAGAGGAAGACAGTCAGAACGTGCCTGAACCCGTTTCTGTCTTCAGTTTGTTGACCTTTGGTTCAGGTGTTGTACTACTGCGTAGACGGAAATCACGGCAGGTGTAGGGGCGGGTTTTACAACTATCTTATCGGTTGTACCCAGATGTAACTAAACCCGCCCCTCCCAACGTTTTTTTGACAGATATCCCGTAGGGTAGGCATTGCCCACCAGCATACCAGTCAGTAACATTGATCTATACCGATTGAATCTTGGCTAGAGTTGTTTATAGGTAAAGGCACAAACCAATAACCCAGAAAATCTGAAACATTGAAGGATAAAACAATGTTGAACTATACCACAAAACTTTTTATTTCTGCTCCAATTATTCCCATCGCCACCGTATGTGGTTTGCTATTTGCCCTAGGCGAATCCGCTCAAGCTGCTACGTTTGCTCTCAATGAAGATACTACGGTTGATACGTTTACCGAATGTGTCAACGATGGTATTGCCCTCCAAGTTGATAAAAATTCAGTTGATGAATCAGGATGGCACTATGCGGTTGATTCGTTCAATGATGGCGTGGATGGATTGCAAGTTGGTGGCAGTGATAATCCCTATGAAATTCACAGTTTAGCGCTTAAAGAAACGGAGGATAGCCTTTTTGTGGCGATTAATGCCAATATGCCGTTAACAGGTGTTGATGGCACCAGTGCTGAGGATGGAAACATTGGTTGGGGTGATTTGTTCTTCAATTTTACCGATCAAGATTTCACCACGGCGAATAATCAAGGGGATTTATTCGGGGTACGTTTTGCCGGAACTAATGATTCATTAGTCCCTAATCTTGGTCTTTATGGCAATGTCACCGCGATTAGTACCACAGATATTAATAGTGGGTTTAGTAGTCTAGCAGATTACAACCAGCGAGTGAGCGATTTTTGTCAAGGTGCTGACTGTGGTCCAAGTCTGGGAGATTTACCGGCTGATACCTCTTATTTTGACCAATCTCAAAGCTTAAATACGATTGGTTCGGGGGAATTTCTCACCAGTCTTATGTATCTGTCTGAGTCGGAATTACTCGCGGCTGGCTATGACTTGAATCGCTTTGATGGGGAACATACGATCGCGTTCAAGTTCGATAAATCGGGGATTTGCGATCGCGGTTACTGTACATCCGTCCCTGAACCCTCTGGTGGCTTGGGTTTAGCCGCCCTTGGCTTAATGATTGGTGTCAATCATCTCCGCAAGCGTTACTCGGCGTAAAAATCAGACGCAGCAAAGGGTACAGCTATTGGCAGATGGAAGTGCGTTCGAGAAGCGTGTCCGCCAGACGTATCGCGACTTCACTCATTGCTTAAATGCTCAACATTTTACATCTGTCAATAGCAAGGTTTGGGAGCAGGTTTTGTGGCAACCTCAAGACACATTCAAACACTATCTATCGCTATAATTGAAGTGGTTAGTGCTGGACTCAATATAGTCAGTATTCCGCAACTAAAACCGCTTATTTTCAGTCCAAGCACAGATTTTAATGTTCAGCATGAGATGGATCAGATCACCCATCAATCTGCCGGGACTATTTGCCCATCTCGCCCGACTCTCCCCTGTACAGAACAACCCCGATAGATAAGAAGGGAACAGGGAACAGGGAATGCTGAGGAACGAACTAATACAGAATTAACCCCAATTTTCTGTACTTGTGGCTACATTTTTGCATTAAATTGATCCGGACTGTTTAAGCTGGCAATCCACTGAATACAGAGTTGGTGATTAATTTTGTAAAGATTTATTGCGAAATCCTGACTATTTGCGTAAAGGGGAGAAATGAACCCAGAGTAATAATTAGAAACTCATTTCACTGTCAACCAACCAAGGAAACTTATGTGGAACATCATTTTCATCGGATTAATCCTCTTTTACCTAGTCATGCTACCGCTTTTCTTCACGCGATGGCTAGGCTTTTTAAAACGTGAGGAAAACCTCTCTGCCAAAGCCCAATTTCACTCGCTCATGTTCTTACTCCTCGCTGCTATCCTGTGGCCCCTAGTTGTCCCCATCTCTTACCTAGAACTATTAGAACGCCAAAAACAGCTTCAGAATTTTTGATCAACCGGAGTATCACCTTTATTTTCGACACCGCATCAATCACGATTACCTCTCAAATTGCCTGAATTGAAGGAACAAGTCAAATGACTGCATTTACCCTTAACCCAAATCGTTGCGATGAAGACTATATCCATCAGCTATCACTCCTCAATAATCAGACAGTAATTTTTTCGCTTCATCCTTCAACCTATTCCCCGGCTAAACGCTGCATCGATATTCTTGGTTCTTTAGTCTGATTATTTGGAAAACAATTTCCGTTGTTTTTACCCGACTCGGTACCTGCTAACAGAAGGCAGAAGGCAGAAGGCAGAAGGCAGAAGGCAGAAGGCAGAAGGCAGAAGGTATAGATGGAAAAACCAACTAATAACTTCACTCAACCCGCCCTTCTTAGTAAACAGAAGCTGAGTTAAAAATAAACTATGGCGATAGAATCACCGAAAATGTACCATTGCTCCCCCCTGCTCCCAGACGCGCCATGGCGCGTCTCTACTGGACTGACACAGCTAAAATTGTGGAATAAGATTTGACGTTTAAACCGGGCGCAAGCCTTGCGCCCCTACAATTCTAATCCACCAAATAAGGTGTGCCACGACACTACATTGCTTCCCTTGCTCTCTAACCTCACCACAATACTTATTCAGCAATCCCTACAGATTCAAGGGTTTAACGGCTAAATCGGCTAACGTAATCGTAAAATTTTGTTGCTTTTCAGTGGCGACAAAGGTAATAATTACCTCACCAGCAACCGCCACCGCCAGCATCACTAAATTTCGTGCTAAGGGATAATCGCAAATATCATCATTGACTGGTGAGGGAACGCGATAATTATCGTTCCAAATAATTTCCGCATAGTCACTTGCCAATCCCAGATGCAAACAGGGAATCTGCACCTGTTGACAATAATCTTTCACCGCTTGACGGGCGACACTATTGTCAAAGGTATCAATGACTAACTGACTATCCCGAAGTAATTGAGAACAGTTGTCCGCCGTTAGTTCTTTGGCACGCCCATCGACAGTGATACCTAATGCACGATAGAGTGTATTTGTCAAGATTTTGGTTTTATAGACACCAATATCGGATTTGTAATAGGGTTGAGTGGAAAGATTGCGTTCCTCGATGCGATCGCGATCAATCACCCGTAGCTTGCCCAACCCAGAACGCGCCAGGTTTTCGGTCAGATTTGCCCCCAGCGCCCCAGCCCCGCATACGGTTACCGGAAACTCCTGCAACCGGGTCATCAGGGTAGGTGTTCGATAGAGGTTTTCGTGAAAGAAAATAGACATTATCGATAAAAATGGGCAATCACCGCGTTCGCGAAGCGTGTCCGCCGGACGTATCGCGACATAGCCAATGACTCGATTGAAGCAACTAGGCGTTCTCAACGACTTTAACAAAGCCATGTCGCACCCCATAGATTAATCGAGTCACCGCCTCCTCATGATCGGAGGTAAAGGCATTATCCATGGGTGTTATCAGTAATTCATACCAGTCAGAGTGACTGATTTGACCCTTTTTCATGCTTTGAGCAAAGAGTTGACTAAAGTCAAAGGAGTTACTGATTTTTCTCTGGTGCGCTTTTTTTGTCAGCATCATTTATCTCTCTGTGTATTTAATAGAGATTGGGGTAGACGATAACTAGATTGTAGTCAAGATTCAGGGAAAGATTCTTGAAATCTTCGTAAAGAAATATTGATCAGTAGGGGGACAAAATTAAAGTTGACGGTTGAGATGGGGAACAGGGAACGGGAAACAGGGAACAGTAAGGATTTGAGGCTTGTTCATATTTAAAAGTCAAGATAGGAATTAGTTGGTATATTCTGTTACCGTTGGTCAGGAATGCTCACATCGATTTTGATTACCGGATTGATGATCTAGCTGCGGGCTTCGATTACACCAACCAGGGATTGTAAATCAAAGTCGCGATCGCAACCAGAAAGACAGATTCCCGAACTCATCACCGTCAAATCTCCCTTGGCGATCGCAGAGGTATGACGTTCCCGATCACGAGTCGTCCATTCCACTTGCCAAAACTCGCCGCGATCGCGAAATGTCCGCAATCTCCCACCTCCCATCTGTAATGCATCCCGCAACCGTTGTTCATCGGTTCGCTCGGCTCCCCCTGCTCCCCCTGCTCCCCCTGCTCCCCCTGCTCCCCCTGCTCCCCCTGCTCTCCCTGCTCCCCCTGCTCTCCCTGCTCCCCCTGCTCCCCCTGCTCCTCTCGCTTGACGCCGATGGTGTTCTCGCTGCTGATAAGCAGGTGTTTGTTGCAATACCAACTCATAAACCGTCAGCATTTCCGGTGTCATTCCCGCAAACCGCACCTGATCCGGTAGCGTAACCTGTTCTAACTGTTCTCGTAACTGTTCAGTCGGCTGAGGTTCAGCGCGTCTATCTATTTCATCAAACCAAAATGCCGTACCATCAAAACGGGCGATAATCGGTTCAAATGCAGCGCCTTCACTAACTAAATGTACAGGTACAGGTTTAACCATATCCAAACGTTGCTGCATATCCGATTCATTAATGGGATAAGCTAACCAAGTCAATGAACGCAACGGATAAGCTAATCGTAAGCGCAGAGGTTTTAGTAATTTCAGATACTCCGCTAATTGAGGTAAACTCGCCTCTTCTACTACCTCAGCCGTTTTCTCATCCACAGGACGAAAAATACCCCACCCTTCAAAGTCACTCGGTTGAGGAGTAAACGTATAAATCAGATTAGCCACTGACGTGCGAACCTTTCCCCCTTGAACACAGGGGGCAAGAAACTCGGTATCCTGAAGTTGGGTTTCTTGGGCGGCGATTTGGTTGAGCAGGTTATCAATGTCTGCCATTATCAGTTATCAGTTATCAGTTATCAGTTATCAGTTATCGGGAGATGGCGAAGATTGTGTAGGGGCGGGTTTCACGACTATCTTTTGAAATGGTGCGTTACGCTCCGCTAACGCACCCTACACCCGCCCCGACTGTACATCAATTATCAATTATCAATTATCAATTATCAATTATCAATTATCAATTATCAATTATCAATTATGTTTTGATATGCCTCAATCATAGTCTGCGCGATCGCATCCCAACTATAATGCTGTAGGGCATAGTCTCTGGCATTGACTCCACGCCGCTTTTGTTCCCCAGCATCCCTTAGCGCTTCCCGTAAGGTTTGCGTCAACGACGCTACATCACACCCACAAACCCATCCCGCCTCCGCCCCCTTCACCTCTGGGCAAATATGCACCTGATCGGAAATTACCACAGGAGTCCCCACCACCATTGCTTCGGCGACAGCAATGCCAAAGTTTTCATAATAAGAGGGTAAAACAAATAGATCCGCCCTTTGTAGCAACGCCGCTTTTACTTCCCCCTCAACAAACCCTGTAATTGTCGTCTGAGACGATAGCGACGACGCCTGAATCTGTTGTTGGATTTTACGTTCATACTCTGGATCTTGAGGATTCGCGCCCGCTAAGATAAACTGAAATGCTAACCCTTCAGCCAAAAGCGTTTCTAACGCCGGAATCAGTAAATCCAATCCCTTCTTCGGATCAATTCGAGACATAAATAATAGGATTGATGATTGGGTAGAGACGTTTCCTGGAACATCTGTAGGGGCGGATTTAGGGACTTTTGTTTCGCTATTAATGATATCGTTTGTGCAAAACCCGCCCTGACGTGGAGACGCGCCATGGCGCGTCTCTACATCCTCCGGAAGCGTCACCCCCAAAGGAATCACAATATCCGGCGCATTTGTACCAAACCGTTGAGAAATCTTCGCCTCTTGTTCGCTGGTAAAATGAATACCCGCCGCCCCAGCTAAATTAGCGCCTTCCCACAATCCCACATAAACTTGTTTTAATCGCCGCTTCTTCTGTAAATCCGCCGGATCAAGCGTACCCAAGGGACGCAAAATATAGGGTAAATTTCGTTTGCGGGCGACTGTCGCAGCAGCCGTACTCACAGGTGAAAACAGGGCGTGAATATGCGCCAGATCAAACTCCCCTGCATGTTGCCACAACCAGCGTAATAAATCGAGGGAAAACTTATAACGCCGGAACGGAGAACACCGGAAATATCGCACCTGATAACCATCCTGCTGCACAGGTTTATCTAAAGGAACATCCAGTGGCGGTTGACCAAAATCCCCATTACTATCAGTCGTCAATATAGTAACATCTACACCTTGATTCGCTAGCGCTTTAGAAAGCCCCAGCACCATTTGACTCGGACCTCCATAAACCAGCGAAATAGAAGGAACAATTTGTAAAATTCGCATTTTTGTCATTTGTCATTCGTCATTTGTCATACTCGCTATCGCGAGAAGCAAGCTACGTCTTATGTCATTTGTCATACTCGCTATCGCGAGAAGCAAGCTACGTCTTATGTCATACTCGCCAACCAATAAGAAACCTACCTCATAAACATCAAGTCCCAATCCTATCACTCCCTCTGCGCCCTCTGCGTAAACCTCTGCGCCCCTCTGCGTTGAAAAACTATAATTCCGACACCCATAAAAAATAATCTCATCACTCCATAAGTCTCTGATAAAAATCCAACAACTGCCGCGCCAAAGCCTTATTCGTATACTGCCTCATTGCCCGTTCATACCCCAACTCAGCCAACTGATTCGCCAACTCCGGCTGTTCCATCAGCGATACCAACTTGCCACGTAACGCTTCTACATTCCCCTCCGGAAACACCAAACCCCCATCCCCAATCACATTCGGAATTTCCCCCGAATCCGACCCAATCACAGGCACTTTCGATGCCATCGCCTCAATCAAAACATGACCAAACTGTTCCTTCCAACCCGCCGCCGTTAACGTTTTAAACTTGGACGTCGTCTCAGAAGGCAAAACTAAAACATTCATCAAATTGATATAATTTGGCACTTCGTCATGAGGAACACTCTCCACCCAAATCATCCGGTCTTTAATTCCCCATTCCACCGCCTTTTTCATTAACACGGTTTGCAGAGAACCCCGCCCTAGCAGTAACCATTTCCAGTGATAATCCGTGATCCCTGCCAAAGCTTCCCCTAACGTTAATAACCCTTTTTCCTCAACAAATCGCCCTACAAATCCGACGACAAACTCATCGTCTTGAAGTCCTAGTTTACTTTGTAACTCTGGCTGGGCTTGGGGAAGAAATCGGCTTTCATCCACACCCAATTGGGGCATAACGGTATAAGCCCCTTGATAACCATGCTGCTGGAGTACCTCCACCGCATCCTGATTTCCCGCAACCAATCCGTGAGTATTCTGAAGGTTATAGTCGTGCAATATCGATAAAGGAAACTTCACTTGATAGGGTAAATTCCACCAGGTAAAGAATACATTTTTCGCCTTTAGCCCTAAAAGTTGATTCAAGGCAATGAATTGGGCATATCCTAATGCCTTTGCCCCTTGTTCAACTTGAATGATCTGGGGTTTAAAGTCTCGCAATAAGGAAAGGATCTCCGTGCCAAAGGTAAGTAATCCTTGGTTGTTTTGGCTGAAATTCGAGACAGGGACAACTCGAAATGAACCCTCTTGACGAGGTTGAGTTTCAATAATTTTATTTTGTACACCCCCTGGACGCCAGCGACGGGGTACGACTACGGTGACTTCAATGTCAGGTTCTAATTTAGCGAGTTCGCGTAGCTTTTCGCAGTTGAGATCAACAATATAGGTATGACTGGCAACTAGAATTTTCATTTTTTTAGAGGGAATAGGGAATAGAGGAGATAAGGGAGATGGGGGAGATGGGGGAGATGGGGGAGATAGGGAGTTATCTCAACACTGAGTTAGGGCGGGTTTTGTACTAAGGTTACTATCAATCGCGACCAGAGAGTCCCTAAACCCGCCCCTACACACCAGCGGGTTTTGTACTAAGGTTACTATCAATCGCGACCAGAGAGTCCCTAAACCCGCCCCTACAAACCATGCCAATTGAATGTCGCGAAGGGTCAAAACGTCCCCAATTAACCATCAACTTTTTCATCCAACTCCGTATAAATTTGCCCCTGATCCCAACTGGACTGGATTTGAGTTTTCAGTGCATCCATAAATCCGATAGTGTAGAACCCTGCACGAGTAACAATTTTAATAGGAGAACCACTCTTGTTACAGGGGGGATTTCCGAGAACGTGACAATCAAAAAGCTTGGCAAATAAACGCACCTGCTGACTGGGGGTAAGGTTTTTCAGCGCCATCAGGAAATGATTGTGGTAAAATGTGACTTGGTATTTTAGCGATCGCGTACTAATATCATGACAACCGCCCGTCTCTTCGCCTAAATGCACCAAAGAGGCATCGGGATCATACCAAATCTGATACCCCGTTTGCCGCAATCGCAGACAAAAATCTGACTCTTCCCGCACCGCACTTCCGCGAAATCGTTCATCAAACCATATCCCATGCTTGGTAAAAATCTCCCGACGGTAGGACATATTACAGCCTCTGGCGGAAATCACCCACTGCGGTTTAATCGTATGCACTAGGTCAATGTGATACCAAGCAATTCCGGGGTCCATCGCCTGAGGGGGTAACTCCTCAATTTCATAATCTCCCTGATGTTTTTGGAGAGAATCGGCTAGCTTCATTCGGTCAAATACGCGCCCCGCAACCGCCCCAACCTCCTGACGTTCATAGTTCCGGGCGTGTGCTTGCAAATACCCAGCAGGCATTTTCACATCATCATCGATAAATACAATAATGTCCCCCATCGCCCGTCGCACAGCATAATTTCGCGCCCCAGGTAAACTCGCCCAGTTCACCCGAAACCATTTAATCTTCTGGTCATTCGCCAGTTGCTGTAAATAGGCTTCGATTTCAGGTTTGTGGTTTTGAGTTTGATCAACCACTACAATTTCAACAGCGGGATAGTCTTGCTTGAGTACATCTTCTAAGGTATCTCGCAAGGGTTCCTCGCGTTCATAAGTGGGAATAATGACTGAAATTAACGGCTCATTCACGGCTATTTTTATGGTAATTAAAAAAGTTTTGACCTTTCGCTTCGCTAGATGAAACCTGGTTTGTAGGGGCGGGTTTAGGGACTCTCTTATAGCTATTGATAGTAACCTTGGTACAAAACCCGCCCTAACTCAGTGTTGAGATCACTCCCCATCTCCCCCATCTCCCCCATCTCCCTCATCTCCCTCATCTCCCTCATCTCCTTCACTAGGCTGCTGGGGTAGCAATTCGGGGTTTAGATACCTTTTTTTTACCGTTCTTTTGTTCATCAGATTCATCTTGTTGTTCGACAAGTTTCTGTTTTCGCAGTTCCTGTCGGTCTATCTTGGGTAAGGCTAGGATAACCCCTGCAAAAAACCAGTAGTAGACAGCTACGGGGTCTGTATCCAAAGGATACCAATAGGTGTTATAACTGATAATCAACACAAAAACCCAATAACTAGAGCCAAAACTACGTAAATTTTTGTCACGAACTGACTGTTTGGCTTTAAATGTAGTAAATGTCAAGTGCGTCACAAACGCCAAAAATGCTAGGGTGCCGATGGTACCTACTTCAAAAATAAGTTTGGGATAATAGGTTTCAACCAGTGAAACATCCCCAAAGGTGCGAGTAGAATTCGTGGCTCGTCCTAAACCATTACCGAGCCATCCCTCAGTGTTATAAGTCGCCCATTCAAATTGCTCTTGAATAAATGCTTGCGGTGGTGAAGCCTCAGCACGACTCTTAAAACTGTCGATCCTTTCCTGAACCAGTTCTGGATTCATGGCTAAACCAATCGCAATCAGCAAGCCCAGTCCCACCCCTATTGGAATAAACCGCTTGAGATTCGTTATCTGACCTGTGAGGATCAACAAAAGTATAGTAATAGCTGGAACTAAAGCTAGGGCAATTCGCTGACCGCAGATTACCGCATTAACAAAAACCAGTGCCATACCTGCCAAACCTCCAATCCGCCACAAAAAAGACGAATCGCTAAATGCGGCGGCAAATGTCAATGCGCTATTGCCTATCAAAAACCAACCCCAGTGCCAAGGAGACACAAAGGTTCCTGGTAAGCGAATCATATTCTGTGATGGACTGTATAACAAAGCTCCACCAATATAACAGCGAGCCTCTAAGCTTGCCTTAAATAATTCAACCCCGGAGAGGTGATCCGTACCTCTACAGACACCCTGTTTGAGCATCATGTACTGCCACAGCCCGAGCAGACAGCAAATAATTGCCAGACCTAGATGTAAGCGGCTACAAAATAACAACTCCTTTTTACTTTTGAGCAAATGTTGAGCGCAAAAAATCAGGGGAACATATCCCAGGAAAATTTTCAAGCCCAAAACTCCCTGAAGAAAGGGTTGTCCTGACGCCTCGCCCGTCAAATGTAAACCGTTAACAAAGAATAATGTCAACAGAGAAAACCCCAAGCAAATACTCAGTGTTGACATCAGGCTTTGGGGAACAAAGAAGGGTTTCTTTTCGCGTCGGCACTGTTGATACAAGCCAATTAGGGCAGGAAAATAAAATCCATCTTTGGCTAATTGGAGTAGGGCGCTACCGCCGAGGGTATATACAACCGTGCCGCTAAAGGGCATATAAATGAGAAATAACCACAGTGCCTTGCGGGGATATTTGTAGGACAGACCAAAACAAGGTATGATTGCTCCGGCGATCACACCCATCTTTGGTTCAGCAACCACACTCGCGATCGCCCCTAGGAATATCCCCGGCAATAGCGTCATGAACAGCCATTGAATCAGTTCTTGGCGCTGCTTTTTCGCTTTACGCTTTTGGGCTAACTGCTCCTTCAAACTCAGGAGAGGGGCTTCAGACTGCTTTGACTGCTTTTTTTCTTTTTTTGAGGTTTTCGATTTTTTTGATTTTGATTTCGATTTCGATTTAACCATGGCAAAGCTGTCACGTTGCCCATTCCTTTCGATTGTGGCACATCCATAAGCCAGGGTGCAGGGGTAGGGAAGCTGGGGACGCAATGTAGAGACGTAGCATGCTACGTCTGGGAGCTGGGGGAGCAGAGGGAGCTGGGGGAAGTTCTCATATCCTTTCCAGAACCGTTATCATTGCCTTCTGCCTCCTGCCTTTGAACTTAAATGGAATGGTACTGACTGGTATGCTGGTGGGCAGTGCCCACCCTACTGTATATCAATGGTTTCGGCGATCCCAAAATGCTTATTTCAGTGCCATTCAAGTTAAATGTTTTTCCACAACAGAAACCAGTTTGGCTGTCCAATGCGTCGCCATTTGCGCTTCAACGGCTTCTACCATCACCCGGATGACAGGTTCGGTTCCTGATGCCCGGACTAAAACTCGCCCTTGATCTGCCATCACAGTTTGAGCTTGGGTAATCGCATCCATCAGGGGTTGACAGTCTTGCCAATGTAAACGGCGATCGCGGTTTTCGACACGCACATTTTGCAGGAGTTGGGGATAGGTCTGGAAGCTTTGATCTACTAAGGTTTTCAAGGAAACCCCCGACTGACGTACCAATGAGGCTAAATGCAGCGCCGTTAACATACCATCGCCAGTCAAGCCGTAATGGTAGCAAAGAATATGTCCCGACTGTTCACCGCCGAGCATAGCACCACTGCGATCCATTGCCGCTTGCACATATTGGTCACCCACAGCCGTTCGTACCAGTTTACCGCCGCTGGCTTTCCATGCCCGTTCAAAGCCCAAATTAGCCATAACCGTGGCAACAATTAAATCATCGGGGAGTTGATCCCGTTGTCGTAATGTTTGTCCCCAGAAATAGAGAATATAATCACCATCAATGATTCGACCTTCGCTATCAACCGCCATCACCCGATCCGCGTCACCATCAAAGGCAAACCCCATATCAGCCGACTGTTCTCGTACTGCGTTCTGGAGACAGGCTAAATGAGTTGAGCCACAATTTACATTAATGCGATCGCCATCAGGTTGATTATGTAAACCAATAACCGTTGCTCCCAACTCGGAAAAGACTTGTTCGGCTAACCTCACCGACGCCCCCCACGCCAAATCGAGGACAATTTTCATTCCCTGTAAATGGGTTACCGATTGCAGGGGACGCCGTAATGATTCCAGATAACGTCCCACTAATTCCGGTCGGTGATAATGCTGACCTTGGGTATGAGCAATCACAACCGTATCGACTATACCTCGGATACCTGCCTCAATCTGCTGCTGCAATTCCCCGGGCAGTTTTGTCCCTTGAGCGCTAAAAAACTTAATCCCATTGTCTTCTGGGGGATTATGACTGGCAGAAATCATCACCCCACCCATAGCTTCTGAGAAACGGGTAAGATAGGCAACTCCCGGCGTCGGACATAATCCTAAATTCCAGACCTCCAATCCGGCTAAGTTTAAGCCTTTACTCAGTGCCGATGCCAACATATCACTTGAGTTTCGCGAATCCTGTCCCACAATCACTGGACCCAAGGATGAAGCTTGCGAATGTAAGATCTGACCTGCCCAAAACCCAATTTGTAGCGCTAATTCGGCGGTAAGCAGTTCCCCCACTCGTCCCCGAATGCCATCCGTACCAAACAAGGGAGTCTTGGGTAGGGTTAGGGATAAATCCGTTAGCGTCCCATGGGTCGAAGATGTTTGTAGATGATGTCTAGGGGTAAAACGATGGAAGTCCTGACGACGGACAGGAGACGTAACCATAACTTGAATTTCCTCACACAACACAATACTGTGGAGGATAACACTTTCTTCTATAGTTGTTATAAGTCATTCGTCATTCGTCATTTGTTAGGGAACAGGGAACAGGGAACAGGGAATAGGCAATAGGCAATAGGCAATAGGCAATAGTTTCAACCTTTCCCAACACCCGACACCCGACACCCGACACCCCACACCCCACACCCGACACCCCACACCCCACACCCGACACCCGACACCCGACACCCGACACCCCACACCCTACACCCCCTTCATCAACGGCTTACCAAAGGCAGGATGGTAGTAAGCTGTCCAGGTTTGATTGTGAGAGTTGGTGATGATGGTTTGAGTGGGAGCTTGGAAGAAAGGACTCGACTTCCTAAAATCCACTGCCATTTTTGACTGGTCGATCCCTTGGTTAAGGGTTTTCCGGAACTCTTGAATGGATTGGGATGTTTTAATTCCCCACTTTTCCCGAACACTCGGTTCTAGCTTCTTGAGCAATGTGATAATATTCTGCTGGGTAATCGTGGCATCGTTAAACGGGACAATACCTAAGTAAGCAATAATCAACAACTCAGAATTACTGGCACTGAAAGTCAAAGAGGTTTTCCGCACGCCAACGTTCACATTGGGGGCTGTATTGAGAACGGGGAACGTCTGCGCCAGTTGATGATAAACCCGGATTAGAGTTAAATTCGCGGTTATATCTAAAGGAGCATCAATCAGAATCGTGACAGTGGGTAGGGTTTCATTAAAAAACTTGTGCGATACTTCTTCCGTTGACAGGTTAACCACCCGGCTGCGATCGCCCTCTGGACTCAAATCAACCCACTCGCAGACAATCCCTTGGGTTTTGAGACCAACACGAGACACACCATGCAATTTTGCCCCCGTGAGCGTCGCCCCGGTTAAGTCCGCTCCAATCCAATCGGCATGAATTAATCGCGCTTGGGTTAAATCCGCATACACTAAACTGGTATTGAGCAAATTAGCATGAGTCAAATCCGCCCCGGTTAAATTCGCGCCGCTTAATTTAGCCTCACTCAAATTTGCCCAACTGAGATTCGCACCACTCAAATCAGTCCAACGCAAGTTCGCACCACTGAGATCCGCACCCGCTAAATTGGCACAACTGAGATTGGCTTGTTTAAATTCAGCCTGTCGAAAATTGCTATTACTCAGATCACTACGACTCAAATCGGCGGCGTTTAAATTGGCACCTTCGAGTATTGCTCCGGTGGCAAATGCCCCGCGTAGGTTGGCTTCGCTCAGATTCGCCCGGTGTAGTTTGGCGTCTCTCAGGGCGGCTTCTCGCAGATCCGCACCACTGAGGTTGGCTTCTGTCAGGGTGGCACCACTTAACTTGGCACGAATCAGTTCCGCCCGAATCATCGCCGCCTGCGTCAGTTGCGCTCCTCCCAAGTCGGCTCGAATCAAATTGGCAACGTTGAGATTGGCTTTGGTTAAGTTGGCTTTGGTAAGATTGGCTCCACTGAGTCGGGCTACATTGAGTCGCGCCCGACTTAAATTGGTTCCAATTAAATAAGCACCACTGAGGTTGGCTACACTTAAGTTGGCTTCACTTAAATCAGCACCACTGAGATTAATCCCACTCAGGTTGGCTTCGGCAAGGTTTGCCCCGCAAAAGTTTTTCACGCCAGCCGCATATTTTTTGAGAATTTCCGTCACATTCATTAATGCTATCCTGATTGAACTGCGAGAGGATACGTTTTTAAGGAAAGCGCTACCGAGCGGTGTTGTTATCGGAGCAAGTTTCCCAGTAGAGTGGCAAGGTAGAGTAGAGTGGGATCAATTAACGTTATTCTCCCTGATCTTGCTTATCCTCTCCCACTGGTCAAGGGTAGCGCTAGAGTCATAGAAATGATGGTTGGGAAGGGTGCGAAGACTCTCCCACTTCAGCTTTGCCTAAAACTGAATTTAAAGGATTTGATTAGCTTAACGTGGATAGCATGGGATCATGAAGATTGGGATTGTTGGACTGGGACTGATTGGCGGTTCCCTAGGACTAGATTTGAGAAAATTAGGTCATTCTGTCTTGGGAGTGTCTCGCCAAGACTATACCTGCAAGAGAGCCATTGAACTCGGTGTCGTGGATGACGCGAGTGTCAAAATGAACCTTTTGGCAGCATCTGATATTATTTTTATTTGTACGCCAATTTCTGCGATCGCGCCAACGCTTGGGGCGTTAATTCCCCATCTATCCCCTGACGCGATTATCACGGATGTGGGTTCGGTGAAAACGGCGGTGGTGGAAGCGGTGACCCCTCTGTGGCATAATTTTGTCGGTGGACATCCGATGGCGGGTCGAGAATCGAATGGGATTGAGGCGGCGGTATCGGGGTTATTTACGGATTCTCCTTATGTGTTGACGCCCCTGGATACGACGCCAACCGACGCGGTGAAGCAGGTTGAGCAGGTGGTGCGATCGCTTACCAATCGGGTTTATTTCTGTCGTCCTCAAGATCATGATCGCGCCGTGGCTTGGATTTCTCACCTGCCTGTTATGGTGAGTGCTAGTTTAATTAATGCCTGTATCGATGAAACTGACCCGATTGTCTTGGAGTTAGTGCAGCAGTTAGCCAGTTCCGGGTTTCGGGATACCAGTCGGGTAGGTGGCGGAAATCCGGAGTTAGGGGTGATGATGGCGCGTTATAATCGGGACTTTTTATTGCGATCGCTCTTATCTTATCGTCACCATCTCGATGAATTGATTGAACGGGTTGAACAAAGCGACTGGCAAGGCTTAGAACAGCACCTGCAAGACACTCAAGCCGCGCGATCGCAATTTTTCTCTCCCTCGGTTGATCACAGTTAAGACATTTCTACCAATTCAGGGCGATCAGGATAACTGTTGCTACCACCCATAATCATATTATGTCTTACAGCGACTTTACTTTAACTAAAGCCAAACAAGAGTTCGGCTTAACTACGTTAGAAAAACGTGATATTTTCGCCGATAGTCCTGAATTAGCCACCAGTACATTACTGGCAGAAATTATCAACTATAACCTACCGATCGCATTAGGCAGTAATAGTGAAAAAGCGCGTTCCGAACTAATTATAGCACCCATATTAGTTGATTTACGCCGCCAATTAAATGAGCAAATAAATTTATTCTCTGGAGTCGATTTTACGGTAGATAAAGACAAAGGATTAAATGGGGTCTGTGATTTTATTATTACTAAATCCCCAGAAATACTGATCGTAACAGCACCGGTCATTACAATTATAGAAGCCAAAAAAGAGAATATTAATGCCGGACTGGGGCAGTGTGCGGCGGCAATGGTTGCGTCCCAAATTTTCAATCAGCGATCGGCAACTGAAATTAAAACAATTTACGGTGCGGTGACGACGGGTAGTATTTGGCAATTTCTTAAATTAGAAGGGCAAACCTTGTCCATTGATTTAAGCGAATATTATCTCAAAGATGTGAATAAAATTCTCGGTATTTTAGCAAGTGGCATTCTGGAGGAAAATGACGTATGAGTAAGGTTGGCGGTACAACTCCACTGTTGTGATCACCAGAGACGTTAGGCACTTTGTTTTTGATCAGTCCTTGACTCCAAAAACAAAAAGGATTTGATTTGAGCGTCACCGTACAACCTCCTAAACTTTCATCCGAACCCGTCAGACAGATCAATGGTAAGCTCAATCCAGTTAGCTCAAAGTTGGGAATTGTTATATCGGTGTCAATGCTGAATCTCGTATTGCTGTTGTCAGTAACAGCATAAAACTCCCGGGTTAACTGTAATTGGAAAAGAAATTCCAAATTGGCTAATGACAACACACCCTTTTCATATAAACATTCTCCCAAAGGTTGTGAGGGATCATAAATGCATTGGATTAACCGCTCCAAAGTCGGCGGGAGCAAAAATTTCATCTGAATGATTAGAGAGTAGAGTCCCCAGCCATCTTGGCGATCGCTAGCGGCGACTATACTACCAATGTAGCGTTTATTTAATCTAAATTCCGCTAGATATGGTTCATGGCTCATGGTTCATCGTTCATTGGTAATCCTCTCCCCCAGCTTCCCACAAGACTGATTCAGCAGACCCTACTTATTAGCGACTCAACGAGGGAAGGAAACTAACTAGCTCCGGAAACGCGATAATCAACACAACGATTAGCGCCTGAAGTAAAATAAATGGAATTGCCCCCCAATAAATCTCTGTCGTCTTCACCTCCGGTGGAGCGACACCCCGTAAGTAAAACAGGGCAAAGCCAAAGGGCGGTGTGAGAAAGGATGTTTGTAAATTAGCCCCCAAAATAACCCCATACCAGACAAGATTCACATCCAGAGATTCCGCCACCGGAGCAAATAAAGGAACGATAATAAAGGCGATTTCAAAAAAGTCAATAAAAAAGCCTAAAATAAACACCGTTACCATACTCACTGCCAAAAAGCCAATCTGACCTCCGGGTAAGTTGGCGAGAATATCAAACATAAACTGATCGCCCTCTAAACCGCGAAAGACTAAACTAAACGCCGTAGAACCCAGTAATATAAATATCACCATGCTGGTAATTCGTAGCGTGGCGTCACAGGCTTGGCGTAACGATAGCCAAGTTAACTTACGATTGGCAGCAGCGAGTACCATCGCGCCCACACAACCCACCGCCCCAGCTTCTGTTGGTGTGGCAAAGCCAAAAAAGATACTGCCTAAGACTAAAAGAATTAATAATAACGGTGGGAACATGGCAAGCAGAACTCGACGTCCTAAAGCTTTCCCGCCAATGTTGCGAACCTCAGCGGGTAAAGCCGGTGCCGCACTGGGTTTAAGCCATGCCACAATCAGTACATGTACCGCAAAAGCTGTGGTCATTAATAAGCCGGGAATCAGAGAACCAATAAATAAGTCCCCAACCGAAATTCCTAACTGATCTGCTAATACGACTAAAACCACACTCGGCGGGATAATCTGTCCCAAAGTCCCCGATGCCGCAATTACCCCCGTTGCCAACCGTTTATCATAGCCGTAGCGCAGCATAATTGGTAAAGAAATCAGTCCCATTGCCACTACGGTTGCGGCGACAACCCCAGTGGTTGCGGCTAATAGCGCCCCCACTAATACTACGGCTAAGGCAAGTCCCCCCCGCAATCGCCCGAACAGAATCCCCATAGTTTCTAACAGGCGTTCAGCAATGCCAGATTTTTCCAGCATGGAACCCAAGAAGATAAAATAAGGGATTGCCAATAGGGTATAATTAGCCATGATCCCAAAAATACGCTGGGGCATGGCAGTCAGGAAGATGGGGTCAAAGACACCAAAACTCACACCAATAATCGCAAACGCGATCGCAACTCCTCCCAGAGAGAATGCCACAGGATAGCCCAGGGACAGAAATACCAACGCCCCGACAAACATCAAAGGACCTAACCATTCATACTCCAGCATCATGATGTTCCTCCTGGGGTGTAAGATAGCCTGTGAAAATTGCCCAGTTTTTAATCGCTTGGGAAATCCCTTGCAGAATCAGGAGGACAAAGCTGACAATAATCATGGATTTGATCGGATAGCGGGGTAATCCCCCCGGATCAGGAGACATTTCCCGAATTGCCCAGGAATTGAGAATGGTTCCCCAGGAGAAATAAATCACCATTAAACAAAAGGGAATTAAGAATAACACTGTGCCGATTAAATCAGCCAGGGCTTTCCATTTCGGTGCCCAGCTTTTATGGAATACATCCACCCGCACATGTTCATCATGGCGCAGGGTGTAAGCGGCACCTAAGAGGAATATCAAGTCAAATAAGTACCATTGACCTTCGATAAAGGCATTGGAACTCAGGTTTTGACCAATAAAATAGCCAATATAGCGTCCGGCGACATTCCATGTCCCGATCGCGATCATCAGTAATACTAGCCAGTAGGTTAGGCGACCAACCCATTCGTTGAAGGCATCGATGAGTCGAGAAATCTGTAATAATTGCTGCAAGGCTTACGGCTTCTCCTGAAACACCAGATGTGTATTTTACCGCCACTGTTGCCAGGACTGTAGCAAATTTTCGCCTTTCTTCAGACGGGGGAGATGGGGTTGTAGAGACGTTCCGCTGGAACGTCTGGAAGATGGGGAAGATAGGGAAGATGGGGAAGATAGGGAAGATGGGGAAGATGAGAGAACTTTCCTTGTCTGTGTAATCAGTGTCAATAAGCTATCACCTCCCTACCCCTATCTCTCCAATAAATCCGTGAAATCAGTGTTTTGACCAATGACCAATGACAAATCAATGCTCGGCGTAATTCGGAAAGCTGGTAAAATTAGACGATGGTTGCCCCTAAACGAAAAGTGGTGGGTCAAATTTGACCTACTGCGGACATTAGTGCGCCGGGATTTGGAGGCACGGTATAAAGGTTCGGTATTGGGGAATTTGTGGCCCCTCCTCAATCAACTGTCTCAGTTGCTGATTTACACCTACGTGTTTTCCATTGTTCTGAAGGTGAAACTGAGTCTAAAGGGATTACCTGCTGATAACAATATTGCCTTTGGCTTATGGTTGTTTGCCGGGTTATTACCGTGGATTGCTTTTACGGGGGGATTAACCCAATCGGCGGGTTCGGTAGTCGGACAACCTAATTTGGTGAAGAAGGTGGTGTTTCCCTTGGCACTATTACCACTGGTTCCCGTCTTATCTACATTTATTGAAAGTGCCTTAGGGTTAGCCGCGTTGATTGTGTTAGTTGCCATATCCTCAGGAACATTAAATCCCACGTTAGCGTTATTACCGTTAGTTTGGTTAACTCAGTTGTTGTTAACTGCCGGATTAGGATATTTAGCAGCCGGGTTAACCGTATTTTTACGAGATATTCCCCAAACGTTGGGGGTGATTTTAAATCTTTGGTTTTATCTGACGCCGATTGTTTATCCGGCTTCGGTGATTCCAGAAAGGTTACGGGATTTGGTGTTTTGGTTGAATCCTCTGGCAGTAATTGCCCAGGTTTATCGGGATTTGGTATTAGTTGGGTCAGTGGAACATGGGTTAGAATGGGCAGTCGCCTTTGGCGTTTCTGGGGTAGTGTTTGGCGTGGGGCTTTGGTGTTATCAGAAATTACGTCCCGCGTTTGCAGATGTGTTATAGAGCGTTAAATTCGGCAAGTCGCCCCTACAGTATTTTTCTGTAGGCAATTATTCTTGAGCAATTTGCAAAATCCGTTGGTAAAGATTATTAGTCATCCAAAAACCCGCTTCATTGACTAAAGCATCTAAAAACGGACGCACTACTGGAATCAATCCTTGGTTTTTTGCCCGAAGTAGCACACCTAAAATACCTTGTACTTGTAAGCCATAACGCCTAGCAACCTGTACTCCCCGACGTTCATCTAACATGATTAAAGTCGCTTGTTGTTCGACAGCAAGTGCAATAGCCGCCGCTTCACCCGGATCGAGTTCCGATTGTAATTGAACGACAAATTCCTGATTGACTACAGTAACAGTTTCTATCCAACTAAGCGTTTGAACTTCTATAGTTCCTGGTACATTAAACCTTGTCAGTTCTGCGTAAACAGCTTGTGGAATCAGAATTGTGCCGTAGAGTTGGTAGAGTAGATCAAGCTGTGCGATCGCGGCTAAATTGGTAATCGGTGAGGTATTACTAACAATAGTCAAAGATAACCCATCTCCCGCATCATTTCCACCTCAGCGTCTAATTCCGGCACATCATAATGTACAGGAATCTGACGACTTGCGAGCAGCTTTTGAAAGTGCAAACGGGGCAAAGAAGCCAATCGACTGGCTTGCGCTAATGTCAAGCGTTCCTGCTGAAACAGCAGAATGGCAATTTCTTGTAACATCTCTACATCCGAGAGTTGGGCGATGTTCAGAACTTCATCGGGAATAACAACAGCCATCGGGTAAACTTTAGACTCGTTTACTCCTATTCTAAAGACAGGGGGAACGGAAACCAAACCCCTACGGTTTGGGTTTGTGTGTCAATTTTGATCCGATTGGCGCGATCGCACAATTCCTAAACCACGACGAAATCGGCTACACTGACTTGAGTGGCTTGTACGCCGATTAACATGGCTAATAATTCCCCACTCCCATTCATCCGAATTAGGGTGGTACTTCCCATACCCATCAGATTAAGCTGATCAAAACTTAGTCCCCCAGCTAACCCTAAGATATCTTCCCCAGGGTTAAAGTCAAAGATAGTATCGCTTCCCTCACCAACTCGTAAGATAAACTGATCCGCCCCATTATTTCCATAGACTTTATCCGCGCCAGCGCCGCCATCGAGGGTATCATCCCCTTCACCGCCAACGAGGATATCCGCGTCACCTTCTCCCAGGAGAAAATCATCTCCAGTATCGCCAAATACGCGATCGCGATCGCCTCCGCCATAAAGGATATCATTATCCTGATCACCGCGTATGATATCTTCCCCGCTATTGCCGAATAGGATATCATTGCCGAGGTTGCCGAATATGTGGTCATTTCCATCGCCGCCTTCTACAGTATCATGTCCGACTCCCCCTTCAATGCGATCGCGCGTTGCGTCATGGGGGGTTCCCCGTTGATCACGAGTAATTGTACCCCCGTTACTTGAGAAGATATCAAAGGTATCGATATATAAGGTATCGCCATCCAGGATATCACTATCATTATTGAGGATATCAATACTAACTGGAGTATCTTCTTGAGTGGTGACATTATCGGCAACAGCCACAGGAGAATCATTAACGGGATTGATGATTAAATTAACCGTTGTTCCCGCTGAATAGTTAGTGCCATCCGAAGCATTCCAAACAAAACTGGTAGTACCGTTATAGTTAGCATCGGGCGTAAAGGTGAGATTATTTATGTCAGTAATTGAGATATAGCCGTTCTGTAGGGGCGCAAGGCTTGCGCCCTCACTGCTTGCGCCCTCACTGCTTGCGCCCTCACTGCTTGCGCCCTCACTGCTTGCGCCCTCATGGCTTGCGCCCTCATGGCTTGCGCCCTCACTGCTTGCGCCCTCACTGCTTGCGCCCTCACTGCTTGCGCCCTCACCAACAGGATTACCATTTAGGGTTAATGTCCCATTTTGAGGTAAGGAAAGGAGTTTGATGGCGGTAAAGTTATCTGATTCTGGGTCACTATAGGCATTAATAAAGTCTGTATCAGTGAAGGCGATCGCACTATCTTCTTGTCCAATTTTGTTAAATGGACTCAGTGTGGGCGCATCATTGGTGAGACTGTCTCCATCCGGTTCTTGGTCATTGGTGAGCGGATTAAAAATTAGCGGCGTATTTTCATCCGTGGTAATGGTATCGTTATTGGCGATGGGAGGAAACTTACTGGTATTGAGGAGAATAGATACATTATCGGAAGCATGGTTGGCAACGGCGAGATCAGGTTTACTGTCGTTATTGAAATCGCCGATATTAATACCTCTAGGAGAACTCCCTACGCCAAATTGAATGGCATTGCTAAAATTACCATGTCCATTTCCTACTAAAACTGAAACATTTTTGGAGGAGTGATTGGCTAAATAGCCGTATCTTCGTCAGTGGTGAAGTTATCGTTATTCGCGATCAGCGGGAAGTTTGTGGTATTGAGGCGTAAGGAAATGTTATCAGAGTAAAGGTCGGCAACTACAAAGTCAGGTTTACCATCTTCATTAAAATCTCCTACCGCTATGCCATAAGGACCATTTCCCACTTTGAAGTTAATCGCATCGCTAAAGCCACATCCAAAGGAAGAGTTCCTACATTCAATGATGGGGCGGTGCCAAAGTTTCCTGTCCCATCGCCTAAGAGAATGGCAACATTGTTGGCAAGACGGTTAACAACAGCTAAGTCCAGATGTCCATCGCCGTTATAGTCTCCGACACCAACAGCAGTTGGACCATCCCCGGTGGAGAATTTTTTGTCATCAGCAAAATTGAGTGTAGTCATTTTTAAAGGATTTTATTATTTGGATAGAAATTATAATAAATCCTTGGAGTTTGAGTTGGATTAAAGCACAAATTATTTATTTTCTATGGAGTCCATTGTCAGGATTGGCGGAATTTTCGCGGTTGTCGGAGGTAGGGCATAGGGGCTGTAGGGGCGAGTCGCTGCATCAATGTTAGGTGTAAGAATTAACCTATATCGACTCGCCCTTTTCTCAATTCGGTGTCACATCGATACCGGGCGGAGGGCGACCCGATCAAATTAAAGGTTGGGTGATGTTGATTGAATCCGGCGGGTCGCCCCTACAATTGTTTTTATGTACGCGATGCACAATTAAACAATTTCTCAACTGGCACAACAATAAACGAATAGTCGATACGATTTTCCGACTCTTTGGGTCATACAATTCCTGTGCAATTCCCAAAACTGTCCCCTTGTCCCTAAATTATCAGCGAAGCGATTTCTATTCTTGAGTAAATTGAATTCACCGAGTTTTGATGAAGAAAGGGACTATGGAATCACCGTTTAACAACCAAATCCACAGTAACGCTTGGGTGTTTCAAACCTGGGCTTCTTTTATTATTTCCGTCTCGGCTATGAGTATCGGGATTTTATATCTACCTGTCGATAGTTGGACAAAAGGCTTTATGGGAATGGGGTTAGTCTTCTCCGTTGGCTCAACCATTAGCCTCGCCAAAACTACCCGTGATATTCACGAATCGAAACGCATTATCTCCAGAGTAGATGAAGCGAGAATCGAAAAATTACTCAACGAAAATCATCCCCTTAAATAAGGGGAAGGCGTAGATTATTAGATTATTCCCAGTTCCAAATTAACCCGTACCGTAGGGGCGCACCGACGTGCGCCCTGCACCGACGTGCGCCCTGCACCGACGTGCGCCCTGCACCGACGTGCGCCCTGCACCGACGTGCGCCCTGCACCGACGTGCGCCCTGCACCGACGTGCGCCCTGCACCGACGTGCGCCCT
>NZ_JAVJUO010000045.1:0-4565 GCF_040220555.1 Coleofasciculus sp. C1-SOL-03 | reverse complement strand
GTTCTAACGCCGTACTGATGGGAGAGTATTGGCAATAGCAGACGACAATTGCATCAAAATCACTGCTGGGGGATTCTGTCTTGTACTCTTCAACTCGGGTTACTTTCCAATCTCCGATGCGGCTGTGGGTGCTAGCATCTGGGAATTGTTTTTGGGCGAACTTGTCAATCCGGTGGTATTCTCTCAGGCGATAACCTGGTTCATTTGCGCCATCAATGTGCCAACATGACCTGAATCCCATGAAGTTGACAGGACTCTTTAGCCAAATTATGCAAATTATGGATGATAGAGTTTCGCTCGTCTCGACAAGCCACACCCGCTTGTGAGAGTTTCATGCATCTGCATCTAGGGATTGACGCCCAAGGATTACGTTCAGATTTAGCCTGTCACCATATTGTGGTCAACGATTGGGACAAAGGGGTGACGGCGTCGCAAAATGTGGTGCTAATCTCAATTCCTTCCATTCTTGACCCCTCCCTCGCGCCACCGGGAAAGCATGTAATTCATGTGTATACACCGGGGAATGAACCTTACGAACTTTGGCAGGGACTTGATCGTCGTAGTGATACCTATCTACAGCAAAAGCAGGTGCGATCGCCTCTTCTGGTGATGCATCTCCCTGAATCACAGCCTTGATTCCCGGTAGATATTGATCCATCATTGCCACATTGGTGTCAACTAAGCGCTTCATTTGAGGAAATGTGAGAGTTGACCCTTCAACATCAATACTGGTTTTGTAGGCAACTTCTCCTTCAGCAAAGTCTAACTCAAAATGCTCTACTCGCTTCCCAGCCAATCAAGCCATCTTCAAGAAGTAGAGCCTCCGTTTGATTAAGGCTCAAGTGAGGCGATCGCTGTCTCTAGAGACATGTCATCATTTATTTGGTCTTCTGTATTATAGCTACGATTCAAATATTTCTCAAACAAATGAAAAAACCTTTCAAGAGCATCTCTTTCACCCTCACAATAAAGGATAATTATACTATTCCATAATTGAGTTGAATCAATTCTAAATTTATTCTTTAGCAATGCTGGTAATTCTACAAATTCCTTTTCTTTGTCTGTCTGAGCCATACCCAATTTTCGACGAGAGAGAATATAGTCCGACCAAAAAGCATGAAGATGACTAATTGAACACTTCCCTAGGTACATAGAATGTCTTTTGGGGATTCTTTGGATAATCTTGTACAGACTATTCATAGTAAAACTCCAGGCTTTGAAGTCAAATTTACTTGAACGAGATTGACTGTGATAAGTTAATGAAAGAGTTGCATTACATAAGAGTTAAGGATGATTGATGTAGTTTGGGATATGGAAACCAGCGATCCCGATGACTTCCTAACCCTACTGTTTTTAATGGGACATCCCAATGTCAATCTTAAGGCAGTAACTGTCACTCCGGGCTCACCAGATCAGATTGGACTGGTTCGGTACGCGCTTAAATGGTTTGACTTGAATATCCCTGTAGGAGCTTATAATATTGAACATGAGAAGCAGTGCGTTTCTGGATGGCATTACAAAGTCTACGGGAAGGTTTCCCCATCTCATGATGCTGAATCCGGAGGGGAAATTCTGCTGGAATGTTGCGATGAAAATACAACTTTAATTACAGGTGCTCCCCTCAAAAACCTTGGAGTCGCCATAGCCATTAGTTCAGTTCATGATGGAGATACGTTCAAGTTGGGGCGTTTGGTTGCTCAAGGTGGATTTGCTGGTGAAGGCGTGGTTCCTCCTGAAAGGCAGCTAAACAAATTCAAGGGAATGGTAACCTGTCCTAGCTACAACCTCAATGGTGATCCAAAGTCTGTTCTAGCAGCTATAAAGTATCCAGGTATTGGTATCAGGCGCTTTGTTTCTAAGAACGTATGCCATAAAGTCTATTACGATCAAGAGATGCACGAACGTTTGAAGGCAGTCAAAGACAAGAGCCTTTCTCTAACTTACATTTGGAAGGGGATGGATGCTTACCTAAAAAAGAAGCCTGCCGGAAAAAAGTTCCACGATCCCCTAGCCGCTTGCTGCGCCATTGACGAGTCTATCGGGACTTGGGCTGAAGTTGAGCTGTACTGCGAGAATAGACAGTGGGGATCAAAATTATCTCCTGGAACTAGAACATGGATTATCACTGACTACAACCACAATAAGTTTGTCGAAACGCTAACTGCCTATTAAGTAATCAGAGCAAATTTTGCGTTTGACAAATTGATCTATAATATACCTAGATTGAGTGTTACTTTTTTCTCCTTGTTCAGCAAGCCCTATTTAAGCTCCATAAATCCCTGTTGATCCATAAAAGAGGCAACATCTAAATCCAATATACTAAAGGGCTGGATGTAAGCGTATAAGAATGGATAAACCCCTTTAGTTATTTCTATATAATTCTTCAGTATAAAAACGTCTTCTGCTTTTTTATCGCTAGAAATTAAATAAGTACCCCACCCTTCTATTCTTTTACTATCATAACAATGAGTAAGGTAATCACGAATAGAAAAGGCTGCTTGGCGACAAGAATCAAGATTGCCGATTGAATTAATATGTAAATAATCAATTTCCGAAATAAAATTATTCATAGTAGTAGCATTGAGTATTACTTATTAAAGTTAAATGCAGATGTCAGTTTCTAGAACATAAGCTAATGAATAAACTATTTCATTTGTCCCAAAATATCGTTAAAAGTACCATCGACAATAGCCACAATAATATCTCGTGCAGTAGCTGTTCCCAATGGAACTATTCGCTTCATCTTGACTGCATTTTCTGAACCATTGAACAGAACTATGGGCATATTTGAAGTAGGAACATTGCGAGACATTTGGTAGTTAACATCCTCTCCAAGGATGTACCTAGTTCGTGCAATGATGAGCTGGATTTTTCCAGCTTTATCGGTCATTCTTCTGACAGATCCCTGAGCCATATCTGCTGGATCAGGTGGCTCCGCTCCAACATTGGCAGCTATGTCACTCTCTGCTTGCCTTCCTTGATCTTCACTATGTAAAGTCTGTTGCAGCAATAACAAACGAATTGTTAGATTGGGATTATCTTTTAGAAGGGTACTTTCTTGGATAGCCTTTAAGATATTTGCAGTTGAGCCACCTCCCACAACAGTTTCTGCTATAGAAACTGTTAATTCCCGATCTGAATTTTCCTTTGCTATTCGATCCACTTCTTGTATCAAAGCTTGAGTTTCTTTGGATTTTTTTCTCACCTCCCTTCCTTGATGCGGATCAAATTCCCTCACCTGAGAAATGAGGCGAGTTTCAATGTTAAGACCTTGAGCGATTTCTTCTGCCAATAATGCTCCTCCTCTTTCAACACCTAAAATAGCAGCTGATTTTTCTATATTTTGCCGCAATGTTTCGACTGCTCGTTGTTGCTCTTCTATAAACGGAACGTATAAAAATCCTTGTAGGACTTTATATATCTTATCCTTGCCTCTCATTTTTTTTATAACATCCGTCTTTACCCTTTGATCCGTTTCTATCTGATTTTGAAGAGGAAAGACATGTTCAAAAGCGCGATAAGCATCTATAAAATCAGCACCGAAACTGAGGTTGTTAGCAACCTCAAAAACATCCTCAATTTTATAAAGAGGAATTGGTTCTTCACCAAACAACTCAAACAGTTTCTGTAGTGTATCTGCAAGACTCTGTTCTGCTTGCGCAGTTTTATTGTCTGCCTTCTTAGCTTGATCCACCGCAGCTTCATTCTCTGGCTGCTGCTGAGCTGTCTGCATATCTCTATTCGTTTCCTCGCCTTCCTGCTTAGTAAGACCAAGGCGTTCACGGGCTATACCAAGAAAGGACAGAGCCTGTGGACGATTTTCCCCCAAAAGTTCTTTGTTGGCATCAAGCCGCCTTTGCCAATCGTCGAGCTTCGTCTCAACGGGAGCCACAAAGCTGGCGACCATAACTGTGACTGAGGTTCCCTTGACGTCTATCCACAGACGATGGCTCTCGCCCTTGGCGCTGAAGTTGATTGTTTTACCAACTTCAGTATCCTCAAGCTTGCCATCCTTACCTTCCTCGTTGTCCTTGCCCTCCTCATCCTTTCCAAGCCCAAGTTTCTTACCAATCTCCTTGGCAAACTTCACCGCCTGAGAAATTAGCCAATCAATCGCCTTATCAATTGGCTCTTTCACCTTCTGAATGATTTCCTGAACCTTTTTACTAATACCACCTAAGCCCAACAGACTTGCCATGAAGCTAATCACCACGGGTAGCGCCTTAGACAAAGCATTTTCAATTAACTTCGCGGCTCCACCCAGCGCCCCATTCGCAATAGCTGTCACTGACTCCATCACCGCGTTCACCAATTCGACAATCTGGCTACCGCGCTCAATGAAGAACATGATGATGTCGTAAATCATCTTACAGGCTTTGGCAAATGCTGAAGCTGGATTCAACAGGCTAATTACCCACAGCACGCCCTGTTTAATCACACTCTCAATCACAAAATTCTGGATGGTATCAATTACCATCACTTTCAGGTCACCAATCTTATCCTGAATGAACTGCCACAGACCCGCTAATCCTTCATTCTTCAAGATAACGAAGATTTCAAAGGTC
>NZ_JAVJUO010000044.1:0-30711 GCF_040220555.1 Coleofasciculus sp. C1-SOL-03 | reverse complement strand
GTCGCTTTTACCTCAGCCCAGTAACTTAAATCCCAAACTTTTTTACCATCCTGTTTGTCCCACTGGTCAAAATCAACAAATTCTTTTTCCAGGCTAGAGATCTCCATTATCAAGTCTGGGTAACGATTTAAGCAGTCTTTTTTAACCGCTTCCAGTGATTTAGAAAGGCGTTCCCAAAGATTCTCGAGCAAAGGTAATCCTTTTTCCTTCGCTTCATCTTCACTATTGGCAAATAGCCTGTGTCCAATAATAATTGTCGCCATATCTACCCAAACTGGCAATTTACTCCTCTACTATGTGGACATATCTCCCCAACGTCAAGGGATTGGGTAGATTATTTTTGAGATTCTTCGATTGCACTTGAAACACCGTCAATTAGCTTCTTATTCTTGCGACTCCGAGCGCCATAGATCCGCGCTGAGAAGACTGTTACCAGTTCACAAATCGACCGACATCGCCTCTCAAAATGCGTCTCAAAAGCTTCTGAAATCCCTTTTTCTGGTAGTTCAGTCCTTTGTCATTCGTAAGGGCTTGAGGTTTGTCTTTACATAAATTAACATAGTTCCGTTTATTTCCATCAACCGACTTACAGTTATTTCAGCCTAAAGATAGGGTATTTTTGACCAGGCGTATGTTTATGCTGAAGTGTGATCAACAACAAGAATTCACCGAAAAACTATGCCGAGAGCCTCAGTTGAGTAATACATAAAAAAGATTACTCAAAATCATTCACATCTTAGTTTATTTGTCAACCCCTATTACTGGACTGATGTTCTGGCAATTATGCCAACCCTATAAGGAGCAATTTCATGGCAAACAATCAAGACCAACAGAACAACGTCGAAGTTCTTGAACAAGGCAACATTTACTTCTGCTACCGACCCAAAGTCGAAGAACATTCTGTCGAAGGACTTGATGATGTGCAGCGGTTCTACATGGTTCTGAAACCTCACGGAAAGGCATCCTATCGCCTGATTGTAGTGGGACAAAAACAACTACCAGAAGTGAGCCAGCACGGGCAACAAACCTGGGGTTTTGTCGAAAGTGTCAGTAGTGACGCTAAAAAGATTGAGCAGGGTTTAAGAGAAAAGACCTATCAGACAAAAACCCGAGGCAAACGAGAACAGCCTGCTGCCCGTTCCGTTGGCGAAGGGGTCTATGATCTGGTGCTTCACAATGATCACACTCATCTAGTTTATGCCCTGGAACTTCCGGAAGAACAAGGTCAAGCGCAGCAGGAACTACGGATCGAACCGGAAGGAAGTTATATTCTCAATATCAAAAATCCCGACAAACCATCTCCGCAGGGCGCTGGCTTAAGAGAGGAGCAAAAAGTTGACTTCCCCCAAAACCTGCAAAAATACTTTGAGAATCATCGTTTTATTCCAGCCAACCCCCCAGATTTTCTCGACTACAGTGGCGCTGAAATGGTGTTAATTTCAGCCGCCGCCGATGTTTCTAAAGAACTCGGTATCGAACTCGATCCACAATCAGAAACCGAAAGTACGGCGGAAATCCTGAATGACCTGCGGATGCGTAAATCCCGCCATCCCATTGAACCGCTGCTGACAGGGGAATGGCGTTAGTTAATAGGATCTTTTTGGATCGCCGAAATCTAGATATACCGTAGGGTGGGCATCGCCCACCAGCCAAAAGTTCAGTACCATTCAACTTAAGATAGTTGAGTGTATTTTCACAAGCGTCAAATCCTTACTGTTCCCCGTTCCCTGTTCCCTGTTCCCTTGTCCTCATGCTCAACTTCAATATTTAATGGCTAATGAGTTTATCTGAAGAAAAACTGCAACGTCAGTACACAATGGTTGATGGTTTGTCCATACACGATCGCAGATCCACAGAGGCGCTACCCGAAGACGCTCCCATCGTGATCCTGATCCATGGACTGGTGGTTTCTAGTAGCTATATGATGCCCACGGCTGAGTTACTCGCACCCGTTGCTCATGTCTACGCGCCTGACTTACCTGGTTATGGTGAAAGTGATAAGCCAGACTATATGCTGGAGTTGCCTGAATTAGCCGATATCTTATGTAAATGGATGGACGCCGTAGGAATCGAGAAGGCGACAATGCTGGGGAATTCCTTCGGCTGTCAAATTATCGTAGAGTTTGCCATCCGTCACCCTAATCGCATCGAACGGGCGGTGCTTCAGGGACCAACGATGAATCGGCACGCCCGCAGCTTCGGGGAACAGTTGTGGCAATTGATTCTAGACTCACGCTATGAAGATTCCTCCCAAGCACCGATTCAAGCTTATGATTACTGGCAAGCTGGTTTACTACGGGCTGTTTGTACGATTCAGATTGCCCTAGCCGATCGCATTGAGGCAAAGCTTCCCGACGTACAAGTCCCTACCTTGGTTGTGCGCGGTGAAAAAGACCCACTGGTGCCACCGTATTGGGCAGAGGAAGTCGTGGAACTCTTGCCCCAAGGTCAATTAGCCGTGATTCCCGGCGGCGGACATACTCTGAATTACAGCGCTCCTGTAGAATTGAGCCGTGTAACAAAAGCCTTCCTAGAGGCAACAAAATCGCATCAGTTGACACAGGAGGTTTAGATGCAACTCCCCTTTGACAATCGCATGTTAACGTCTATGTTGGCAATGATGCGAATAGCCCCCCCTTACATTGCTGACTTTGACTCCGCCTCAGGGATGCTGCGGGCGACGGCGGCTTATTTGCGCGGGGAAGATTTTCCCGGAGTCGGTATCGCGCCACCGATGACAGAACCCCTAATTTCCCTAGTGAATCAGTTACCCCGTTCTCTCCAGGAATCGATCTACATTCGGGGTAGTGCAGGTGAAGCCATTGCTGCCGATCAGTTAGGGAATATCAGTGCTGATGCTGTGGCTCAATGGATGGTGAGTGAGTATCCCCAGCGCTCATACCCAGCCGTTGCGATCGGTTCTTCCTGTGGGGCGATGGTTCATCTCTACGCAGCTTTGGACATGCCATGGCTACCCCAAACCTTTCTCATCCCAGTAAAGCATCCAGGGATTGATCCAGACGAGCCAAAAAAGATTTTAGAGTGGAGTAAACAACCCGCAAGGGATCTGCTAGAGGCTAATCCTGATCTCACCTTGTACCAGATGCACGATCCAAGTCAGGATCGGCTGACGAGTCAGGGGATGAGCTATTTTCGCGTCAAGCGCTTGCGCCTGGGTAAAACTTACGAGCGCTTCTTGGAGAATTCGTTACCCAGAGGCGGGACAATCTTTCTCGTCGAATGCCAACGTACCTTCCCGACAACTCAGGTTAGCGATCGCCATATTTTCCAGTTTGGCGCATTAGGGGGTGCAACAGCAGAAGAGTTCCTCCACGGTGGCGAACGAGTTGCCCAGTTTCTGGAGAAATACCAGTCACCTCTGCGACAATGGGACTCACCTACCCCAGATCGCGATCGCCCGGAGGCGGAGTGGGGCTTTGAGCCAAGTCTACGTGAGGATGTGGAGCGTTTTGCCCGTCAGCGAGGGTATCGGGTGCGGCGGATCACGTTTGAGCAACCAGAGGATATGAGTCCCTTTGTGGCTGAGTTTTATCGGTGGTGGTACAAGCAGCGTCAGATTGTTTCCAATCGGTTATTAGTCGAATCCTTTATCCTGCAAGAACCGTTTTGGACGTTGCGAACGGGTTCAGTCCCGTTTTGGATGAAGTTTAACACGGAAGTGTCTTTCAATTGGTTGAACCAATATTTAGACAGTACAGACGCTTATGATCAGATCTACATGATGCTCTTTTCTCATGGAACAGATTCCATCGGTTTATCTTCGATTGAGGATTGGCGTACTGTTCTCAACCGCGCCCGTTTGCGGGGTGAGTTTGTTGGCGTAGATGAGGACAAATATCCCAGAGATTTTGCCACATTTATGCACTACTACACCGATTTACCGAAGACGATTCGGGTACGTTACCCACTCCCTGAACCCCTAGCCTTAGAGAAACTGGATCAATTTATTAGCGAAAGGGGGGATGCTTTTCCAGTGAATTGGAGTGATAATGTGTTAAGCGATATTCAGGAAGGAGAGGAAACCGCTCATAGTTCGTAGTAAGGGCTTTAGCCTTTTATTCATTACGCGATCGCTGATCAGGATAAACCAACCCATCGTGCGATCGCGCAGAATCACCCAAGCACAGAAGTGATCAAAAACAAACCCTCTGTTAATATAGTACAAAAGTTCTGACCTAAAATCTACAGGTCGAGTACAGGCACAGAGAATCAGATGAGCGGAAGTGGCGGCGGCGGTGGATATGAATATCAAGCACGGGCAACAGCTTACGTTGGTACACATATACTGGCTCAAGAACCTTTGTCTTGGATTGAACACTCCACGCCCGATATCCCTATTTCTGTAGAGGAAGAAACAAACGGACCTGGAGATGACCTAAAAATCACGTTGAAAGACGGTACGGTTATAGAACTTCAAGCTAAACATGGTCTAAAAAAAGATAAAAAATTCTGGGAAGCAATCTTAAAGCTAGCTCACGGACTTGCAGAGAAATCATCCCTATACGGAATTCTCCTCACTGACTTTACAGCAAGCAGAACTATTAAAGATAAACTCCGCCAAGACCTAAAGCGACTGGGACAAGGACGGACAGACGATCTCAAGGACATAACACAGGAAGTTAGGAATAAGTTTGCAGAAGAAGGGATTTCCAATGATTCAGAACTTTTCAGGCGTTTGAGGATTATTGTTGTTGATCTTGATGATGACTCTCAAGGAGCAAAAAATGCACAACTATTGCTTTCAAAGGTCATAGAAGATCAGTACCAGACTGGAACAGCGTGGGAAACCCTGGTTAAGGATGGCTTAAATCTGATTACGATCAGGGGGCGTCGCGATGCAGCAAGCTTAGCGCGGTTACTCACCAATAAACCTATTCAGCTATCTTCAACAAGTTCAAACCCTGCTGTTATTGCTGAAGGTTATCGAGAATGGCTCAGTCAAAAAACTGCTCACTTAAAAGTCCCTGGATTTCCTCTCCAGAGAGAGCTTTCGATTGAAACAAATTGGATTCCACTCCAAGCCAAACTCAGAGAAGGTGATCAGACAAGCTTTGACGCAGAGTTCATCCCAGAACTTTATCGCCTCAGTGTTGTAATCGGCGCTCCAGGAACTGGGAAAAGTACACTATTGAGGCGTTTAGCCCATGGTTTATCCGCTGCGGAAAAACGGGTTATTTTTATTCGACTCCCGGACGTGAAAAAATTATTGGATAGTGAGAAAAGTGAGGGATTTGAATGGGCAATCCTCAAAGCTGCTGCTGATAATTCGGGATTCAACGACAAGGAATTACGGCTGGCGCTCAGTACACCTGACTATCTACTCGCGGATGGACTAGATGAGTGTAAATCTGATCGAGCCAACATAGCAGATAAGTTAGATGCATGGGTAGCTAACTCCAGCACCAAGATTGTAATAACTACACGCCCTAGTGATGAATCAGGAATTCTACCCGGTTGGGAACATATCGAACTATCTCCGCTAAATAAGCCAGACATTTTGAAATATTCTCAACAGCTTTTGGCTGCTTACTGTGAGGATGCGGCTAAGGTTCAAGAACGACTAGATTCACTCCATTGGCAGCTACAAGACAGTACCAACGCTTCCCTAGCAGTGCAGAATCCACTACTTTTAGGATTTATTGTTCAGTTAATAGCCGAAGATGTAAAAATTGGTCAAAACCGTACACAGTTATATAACAACATCATAAAGCTTGCATCTAAAAGACCTCCACTTGACAGAAAACCAATTGAGTTTAGTGAACGAGACGCACAACGCATTTTTGAAATAGCTGGATGGAAACTACTGCATAAACCTGAGCTTGCAGCAGATGAATTAATTAACAGCATAATTGAAGAGCTTGAGTTGAGAGATTACACGCGGCGGGAAGCCGAAGAAAAAGCAGAAATTGGTGTGGGGTTTTGGCAAAATCGCTGCATTTTTGAGCGGTACAGCTTGGGAACCCAGGATATAATTAGCTTTGTTCATCCGACTTTGTGTGAATATGCAGCCGGACGATATGCCTCTCGTTTAAGTGATGAGAAACTCTGCCAATGGTTAGAGCGAGTTAGACGGAAATCAGAGTGGAGGGAATCTATCCTATTTTGTGCTGGTTCAGGTGCGGCTGAGCGGATTAGTAACCATTTGCTTAAACTTGACAATCCAGAAGATCCAGCATCAAAAGAAGTGCTATTAGCTACCGACATTTTGGCAGAGTTCAAAAAGCCATCACTTGAACTTTTAAAGTTAGTAGCTAATCAGATAAAGCTTCGACTAAAGTCATCTAATTCATCCGTCAGTTGTGAAGTCCTTGAAGCGGCACTGAAGCTGACGAATCTGGTTCCAGAAATCATTGGTTCTATTGCACAATCCTTACTCAAGGATACTCAGCCTTGGACTTACTTAGCTGCTGTTAGGATTTGCTTATTTTTTGGGGATAAGTATATAGATTTGGATGCTGTAACCGAAATAGTAGATACAATAATCACTCAGGTAATTCAATCAAAGCGAATATCTAGAGTTATAGTTACCTTACCTTCAAATATAAAGCATATAGATGCAGCTTCTCTCCTAGAAGGACGAGATATAGTAATTGAAGAAGATTGGCAGGGACAATGGAATCTCTGGAATCAGGTTGTGCTTGAAGGGGTCAACTTACTTATGAGAAAGCAACCTGGTCTTGAGACAGATAGGCGAATTGAGCAAGTCCTTGAGGAAGGATTATTTACATTCCTCACTAATTCTTCAATGGAATTTTATTTAAGTGAATATGTGTTGAAAAACCTTGAGGAAGATGATCGACAAGAACACGCAAAAAGGCTTTTACCACTCAGTAGCGCTAGATTAGTTAAGCAAGCTAAAGCTTTTTACGAAACTTTTGACGAGCCCTTTAGAGAACTAAAACGAGATCGGGAAGCTAATCAAGCAATTCTTGAGGCAGTTATTCGCGTAACCAATAATACTACTTCAGAAGCAATCCTACCAAAGCCGCAATCACAAGAGTTAGTTGCTTTGGCTATCCTTTTGCGAGGAATGCGTTGGTCAAAAGTCCGGGCTTGTGACTGGAGTCTTATAAACGCTCCATTTGATTTAGATGCTGTTGATGCCGTGTTTAAGGGAGCAATTGCAGCAATGAAGATTGACTCTCCAACATTGGCTACACAGGCTAAGTTCGCTCTACAGGACATCCAGCACGATTTAGATATGATTGAATCTGTACTACGAAGTGAGACTAACGACAACGAAAAAGAGTGGGCTTTACAGCAAACAATTAAAAAGATTACTGACAACCCCTTTGCTTGGAGTATCAGTTCTAACCAAATTCCTAAAGTACCTGTTGAGCCTAAATGGGAGCTTGCTAAAAACACGGATATTACTTCAAAGGATTTAGTTCATGCCCTAAATCATCCATCTCCAGGAATTTTCCTGAATGCGGCACTGCTATTGATGCATGGAGTTGGAGGTTCTGAAGGAATGTACCTAGTCAGAGAATTTCTAAGAGAAAAAAATGATTTAATTCCTAAGTTGAAGGAAATTTTAGAAGATTGGGTGCAGCAATGTTTGGAGTAAATTAACTGCATTTGCAATTGCTATAAAATTTCATTGTTTCATAATTATATGTCAATAATGGCGAAAGCCGTGTAGTGCGAGCATCTTGCTCGCTACTAATACCCAATTTAAATGCATGACAGCTTATCAGTGTTATTGATAAAACTCCTGGATCAAAAATTCCCATAGAAGTTTTGGATAAAAGACTCCAATAATTCTTTCACCTCAACTACGCCACTGACCAAACGATCATAATCTGTAGCACTCAGCAATTCCAACTCATAACACAGCAGCAGATAATACTCCACCTCAATCGCCGAATCTCGCGCCAGCCGCAGGAAGCTGAGTCTGTCCTCCGCCTCCGGGCGATCGCACCCCTGAGCAATTTTAATCGGAATCGCTGCACAAGCCAGACGAATCTGTTGAGTTAACCCCAATAATTCCTCTTCCGGAAACCCTTTAGTCACCTGATAAACCTCAACGGTTAACTCGTGGGCTTTGTTCCATTCTTTCAACTTGCGAAAATCCGTCATAACTCCAATTCTCCTTTACTAATCAATTGGCTAAATTGTTCATCATTCATAGCCAAAAAACCATGAACAATGAACAATCAAAAATCAACCCATTTACGGCACCTGTAACCCCACTAATTTGTCCTCTGGGATATAACTACGGAAAATGCCATTATCCGCAGAAACCATCACCAACTGCAGCCAATAATCCGGTTCCACCTGCAAATCTGCCCAGGGTATAGCCACCTCTAAACATTGCTTCAGCGCAACTTGAGCGCGGCTTTTGCGGGGATGCCAGTGATAGTATTCTCCGGCTTCTTCTAACCAAGTCGAACCCGTTAACAAATTAATCCCTAAGTGGTGGTGAAACAAATAGTTCACCGGGGCAGTATCGGGAACCTCGCCTAAAGGCGCTGGACTATTGTGAACTGTGCGATTCGGATAAAACCATAATAAATGCAATTCCGGGGGAATATCCTGACCAATTTGAATCCCAGCTTGAAAATCCAATCGCAGGTAAAAATTCAGGTGATCCAACCCATACCATAACCGTTGAATCGCACTACTGCGATGCATCGTACCCCGTGCGCCACCGACATCAATTCGACCCGCTTTATCCCAATCTTGCTCATCACCAAAGCCATCAATTACTGGATGAATAAAACTCAGGGGTCGGTGATCACCTTTCGATTCGTAGGTGTCTAGAGGTTGCTTGAGACTAGCCGGAATCGGTTCATTTAATGCTTGATAAATCCCAGTCAAATGTTCCCGGAATAACTGGTCAAAAATAGCATCTTGGTTGGATGAATGACCCTCGCCAAACCACCAAAACCAATCTGAACCTTCCGCTGCATATAGGGCTTCCCAGACTTCCGGATTGTTGTCTGGTGTAGCTTCAGGATGATTGGCTAAGGTTTGCCGCGCTTGGGTAAGTAAATCCCAAGCCCGATTTTTAACCGGATCACCAATCCAAGTGGTAAAGCTACCATCCACCCATGATCCACTATGGAGTCGGTCTGCTGGAAGTGTGGCATTAGGAGGAAACTGATCCAGAAATTCCGACACTGTGACCAATTTTATCTGAGGATGGGCAGAGAGTTTTTCATACAGTGAGGTGAGGAAAGGAATCCCGTCTTTTTGATAAAATTCCCAGCAATTTTCCCCATCTAAGGCAATGGTTACCAGCCACGGTTGATCTAATCCCGTTCCTCCCTCTTTCTGTCGGCGTTTAATCGAACGGGAAATCGCCTCTAAGTGGCTGACAAAATCCGTTGACGCCTGCTTGGGTTCCATTGACCCGTAGGAAAAGCCAATTAAATCCGATAAGCGGTGATCCCGAAACACAATTGCCAAGTTCCCTTGCGGTGTCTCTAAGCGATAGGGGCGATAGAGTAACGTGGGTTCCATCAGGGTTCCGGTTTCATCCCGGTGGAAAAAGTGCTGCACTGTCCATCCCAATACCGCCTCATCGGAACAAATCCACTTAAATCCCGCCTCAGCAATATAGGGGAGAATGGCTGGACTCACTGACTGTTCTGAGGGCCACAACCCCCGTGGTGTTCGTCCAAATCGTTCTTCATACATCTGCCATGCTTTTTGCAGGTGACGGGGAATATCTTCTTCCCACTGGAAGCGCTGTAGGGGTAATTTCATATCCGGAATCGCCACTTGCCCGGAATGAGTATCGGCGAGTAAGGGTAAAATTGGGTGAGTATAGGGCGTTGTGGTCACTTCTAGCTGACCCGCTTCTTGCATCTTACGATGTTGAGGGATAATCCGCTTGAGGATATCTCGTTGTTTAGAATAAATCCGCTGGCGATCGCTTAATGTAAAATCCCGTCCTTTTTCCAACCAAGCGGCAATTTCTGGGTCATCCCAAAATATTGGGTCAATCCACGCCAAGTTATGCCATGCTAGTAAATCGCTGAAATCCTGATGCGTCCAATGATCTGCACACCAAGTTTTCCCCTTTTCTTGCCGCATCTCGTATAACTCAGCATATCGAGGATGGGGGTCAATCAAGGTATGGTGATTGGCATCAAAAAAATGTTCAACGATAAACTGTCGTTGATCCAGCTTAAGTTGATCGGTTGGCGTCAGGGTCAACTCCAGATAGGGGTCAAAGGCTGTCCCCGCCATGTAATCTTCCAACTGCAAAATCAGCGATGGCACCAAGTTGACCGTTTGGTGTAACTTGGGATAGCGCTCTAACAATAGCACTAAATCCAAATAATCTTTCGTCCCATGCAGCCGCGCCCAAGGGAGGCGATACCGTCCATTTGAGCCGGACACGCTGTTGCGACTTTTATAGAGTGGTTGATGCTGATGCCAGATAAAGGCGACGTATAAGGGATGACTCATCGTTAATAGTAAACGTTAAGGGTCTAGAGCTTAGGTGTGAAGAGGGGGTTCTCTCACTTTATAACTCTTAACCCTTAACGCCAAACTAAAAACGAAGAATAATTACATTACTTGTTCAACTTCCACGATTTCCGGGATAAATTCCCGTAAGCGGCGTTCAATCCCCATTTTCAGGGTCATGGCAGAACTGGGACAAGACCCACAAGCGCCTTGTAGCCGCAGTTTCACAATCGGACCGTCGATTTCCACTAAATCAACGTTACCGCCATCCGCCATCAGGTAAGGACGTAATTCATCGAGGACGGCTTCGACGTTTTCCGAGGTTAATGCTAAGGGGGGAGATAGTGTTTGAGCCATAATTCACCGAGTTTGACAGCACAACTACGTCAATCCTAGCGTTCTTTGAGAATTTTGAATGGTTGTCACGCCATAGCACAAGGCAGAAGGCAGAAGAATCCTTACTGGTACCTTCTCGTTTCAGCCGTCAAGAACGTCCTCACCTTTAGGCTGACAGGTATACCTTAGATTTGAATAAAATTTGGTGTATCTGGATACAAAATAATTCGCGATCGTCGCCATTTTCCGCAAGGTATGCTCCCTACCAACCGCCTTGGGTTGAAACCCAAGTCTCAAAGCTAAAGTCGTCTAAAGACGACTGCATCTCTAGTTTTAGTCCATTTTAATGGACAGTAGCTCTGAGTCAAGAACTTTAAATTCTGAAGTATATAGTATTACCATGTGAGCGAGACACTATAGGTTACTTCAATATGTCTCTTCATCCCTAAGTCTGTAACTGCCACCAAATGTTCAAAAAAAGCATCAACTTCATCTATAGCTTTAGCCGTTAGCCTAATTTTTCCCGTGGGTGATTGAGTCCAAGTAAACGCAGGAATACTAAAACCATGGGCAAAACTATGGCGTACCCGTAAAATTTCATTCAATCTCAATCGAACAGCAACTGAGTTCATCTGTCTTGCTGTCCAAACCCAATCATTAATAGGATCATAACCCGTATATCCAACTAATAGGTTTCTTGTATTATCCCAATTGGGTGTATTAAATCTTTCCAGTGCTTGCTCAGCTCTCCCTCTAGCTATTGTATGTATAGCGTAAAATTTAGAATTGAGAGGGTCTGAGGTGACATCAAAAAAGTTACGGACAAGGTCGTTTATATACGCATCCCACCCAGCAACAAATGCGGCTAAAGCAGAGTGATAATATACTTGAGTTTGCTCACGAGATATTGGTCGCAAGCGGATATCTGTGGCAGTTTTTCGTAATATTCGAGCTTTTGTCGATGCAATTTTATACTTGACGGCTGCTGGTGATGACACTGTAGATTCCTAAAGACAGTCTACAAATTCCTTAAGTTTCTCCTTGTATCTTTCCAATGGACCTGAATTTAACTGCACCCGTTCACCGACAATCTTTTTGGGACCTGGTTTAAGTTTGTGCAGGGGTGTACCACTATGAGCCGCGACTACACAAGCACTGTGATAATCTGGAATTTCAATGAAACTGTTACTCGGCGATTCTTTTGGATTTGTAAAAATATGACGATGTTCCCGGTGTATACTATCCATTGTTTGCTTAATCGTTTTGTTTACGGCTTCAAAAGCTTTACTGGCTTTTCCTTCATACCAAGTGACTCGGTTACTTACAAATGTATGTAACTTTGGAATTGATACATCTTCCTCCTTCGCACGTTTTGCAAAGCTGATTCTTGCATAGGGTGCTAGAGTTTTATCAGCTATACCATAGAGAAGTGCAATGACATTCTCAATAGCGCGACGTGAACTATCATCAGCCGTAAATGGTACAACTACTCCTTCTGCAGCAATCAGAGCCAGTTGTGTGTAAATGGCAAAACTGGGGTTACAATCAATGACGAAGAGAGTGTCTCTATCACCACTAGCTCTACGCAGAGCAAATGTTAGATCGAGTATCCAAGTTAATACCTGTTTCCAAGCATCAACGGGAATGGATAACTGAGAAGTTTGTCGAATGGCTTCAGAGATTATTTCCAAAAGATTGTCACCGCAAACCAACCTCAAATTTTCTGGAATGTCTGGGTTGAACTCTTTGGGTTCACACAGAAAAGGAGATACATCGGGAATCATTCTAAAGGGTGAATTTAGTCGTGCTTCCAGGTATCCAGCTACCGTCGCACGGGGAGTTTTATTAATTAAGAGATTTAATGCAGTTGAACCTTTGAGATATCCACCGAGTAAGGTTTCAGATACATTGGCTTGTGGACAAAGATCAATGACATAGACATCTGTCTCAGGATGGAGATAAGCGTATTCAGAAGCGGCGACAAAGCCAAGAAAACTTTTGCCAACGCCTCCTTTATTGTTCCAAAAAGCATAAGAACTCATTGTATTTACTCTCAATATAAAAGCTTGATTTTGGAGAACTAACTGTAAATCATTATGGTTAAACGGTAAATACAGTTCAGATCCTTGATTTTGTTAAGCTTGAATGTTATGATATTTGTCCAAAGAGCATTTACCTATTGTAGTTGTCTTTACTAAATCCTAAACGATTTTGAAACACGATCGCTTTGTCTTTGCCTACGGGATTATCTGGATTCAGATCGTACTCGGTTAGCTTACGCGGATCAATAGCCAGACGATTAACAATCGCTTTCCATTTCATCTCACACTCAGGGACAAGTCAGGTACTTTCGCCAACGCTTCCCGCACTACCTCAGAACCTGCACCCAAAATACAAGATTTTTCAGTTAAATGTCGCTTCCAAGCGCGACTTCCGGGTTGTCCGGAAAATAATTGCAAGATATGGCGGGTAATTTTATTCAGCTTCAATCCTTTGGCTACCCAATAATCAATATAATCCAACATCCCTTCCGCGACCTGCTGGCGAGTGGGGGGTATACCTTCCTCCCCAAATATCTGACAATCGGCTTGAGCAAATAGATAAGGATTATCGTAAGCAGCGCGTCCAATCATTACCGCATCGACAAATTTTAACTGTTCCTCTACCTGTTCTAAACTCGTAAATCCGCCGTTAATCTCAATGAATAACTGGGGAAATTCTTGCTTGAGCCGATGCACGTCACTATACCGTAAAGGGGGAACCGTGCGATTTTCCTTGGGACTTAATCCCTGTAACCACGCCTTCCGCGCATGGACACTAAAATGCTGACATCCGGCTTCTGAGACAATACGGACAAAGTTTGCCATATCCTCATAGCGATCGCACTCATCTATGCCAATCCGATGCTTGACGGTAACGGGTATTGTAACCGCCTTGATCATCGCTTCCACCCCCCGCGCCACCCGTTCCGGTTGCGCCATCAGACAAGCACCGAAGTTGCCATTTTGCACGCGATCGCTCGGACATCCTACATTTAGATTAATCTGGTCATACCCCATCCCTTCAGCGATTCGGGCGCATTCGGCGAGTTCTAGGGGATGATCTCCACCCACTTGCAAAACTAAGGGTTTCTCTTCGGGGGAAAAACCCAACAGGCGATCGCGATCGCCATGTATAATCGCTGCACTGGTCACCATCTCGGTATAGAGGAGAGTGCGACGGCTAATCTGGCGCATGAAATACCGAAAATGGCGATCGGTGCGATCCATCATCGGCGCGACACTTATGGGGTAAGTTACCGGGATGGTGTGAAGTTGAGGTAGAACGACGGTATTGGGACTGACCATGAGGGTGTAGAATTTGTCTGGATGCGATCGCACGTCTGATCAGATCTAGAGTAACAACTCATCAACTGACTTTTGGGTTTATAGTTGCAGATGCAAGAATTTTTAGCGCTAAAGCGCAACTACGAACCTAGCTTAAGCAGTGGATATTTCACTTAAAATCTTATCTCTGGATGAATGAACTGATACCCAGCCGCTTTAATCTTTTGATTGGAGACTCGCGCATTGTAGGGACGAACGCTGGATACTGATGCATCCCAGGATACCTTCGGCAAATTGTGCGTTTCAAACAACCGATCCAGTAATTCCCGTGACGATAATTTTGCATCATCAACGACGTTGTAAATTCCTTGCAAATGATGGGAACGGGCAAATTCAATCGCCCCCACAATATCATCCAGATGAACCCAATTTGTGATAGAATCTCCCTTGCCGGGACGAGTGGTTCCTGGATAGCGACCAAATATTTTCAGCAATTCCCGATTAGTCCCATAAATTCCACCTAGGCGAAGAATACAAACCTGTAAATTTTCATGGGCGGCTGAGAGCAATATCTGTTCAGTTTCGGCTAAAATCTGACCATTTGGAGTGCTGGGCTGAATGTGAGACGCTTCATTAACCCAATCTCCCCCTTGATCACCATACACCGAATAACTACCTGTATAAATTAATTGGTTGACTGTTGGCGTATCTTTGAGAACAGAAACCAGCGTTTTTGCTGTTTCTAAATACGCCTCTTGATAGAGATTAGCACTCGCTGCACCCACACTCAATAGAATAGTCTCCTGGTTTTGCACCAGTGATTTTAAACCCTCTAGATCATTGCCTTTAACCACGACAACGCGCTGGGCAATTTTTTCCAGGGTTGGTACTTTCTCCGGAGTGGTTGTGGTTGCGGTGACAGTCAATCCCAAATCTTGACGCCAGTGGTGTGCCACCGCTTGACCGACATAACCACAACCGATAATTGCAACGTTCATCTTACCCTGAGATATAGTATTTTTTTAAAGTATAGGCGATCGCGAAACAAAATGGGGTATAGTTTCCCTCTGAATCGCGTTGTTCATAACCTTGAATAAGTTTTTTAATTTCTGCCTCTGTAGCGTTGTCAATTAATGGCAATAGGGTCTGAATCTGCTTTTTTCTAGTGGCTTGCAATTTAGAATTATTTAATCCTAGCCTTTCAATTGTTTCTTTAGCCGCTTTCTCCATTCGCGGTTCATCCGTTGGTAATATCTCTCCCTCTTCTGTATACCTGAAAAAATCAGCACAGTTTTCTAACAAAGGCGAAACCATCAAATTATCATCGTACCAATCCTCCTTTTTATATCCACAATGTTTTTGAGATAGAGGTAATTTTTTTAAGCGTATTCCCTCTGATATATCACCTTCCCCCGGACAAGATGCCAATAAATTAGAATAGTTTAGTTCTAGATTAGGGTAAATCTTACGAGGCTTGAAATGTTCAATGTGGCTGGTTCTTTTGCTGATACGAATACCACAGTAGCAACAGATAGAACCCTGTTCTTGTAGTAAGGCTTGATGGACGGCTGGTTTTTCGGGCGATCGCAAAGCATCCCAATTGGGTTGCCAATCTTCATTTCTCATAGCTTTCCAAGCCGTAAATCGTTCTGGTTCTTGACCTTTTCTGATATATTTCATCACCCCAATATCTCTTTTCGGCGAATCAGCATATCTGCACTAGCAAATTCTGGTTCGTCTGACCCAATTTCTTGAGCCAGATTATTTTTTAATTGGCGAGCTTCACTCAGTTTACCCTCATCAATCAGTCGAAACAGTTCCAAAAGTGTTTCTTTTATTGGCTGCGGACGTTCTGGCGTATCCATTAAATCTTCCAGTATGCGATTACTGTCTCTACCATAAGAACTTTCTGGCTGCTTAACGGCAATTCCATCCTCAGTTTTCTCCAGAATATAGATTCCTTCTGGCTTAACTTGACTAATCACTTGGGGTGAATGAGTTGTGACAATAAATTGACAATTTGGGAAGGTTCGGGTTAGAGCTGGAATACTATCGCGTTGCCATTTTGGGTGCAAGTGTAATTCAATTTCATCAATCAGAACAACACCACTCCCTTGAAGCGGATTGTCTAAACCGGGATTGGCTATTGCTAAACGTCGAGCCAAATCTCCCACCATTGCTAGCAAGCATTTCTCCCCATCAGATAGTTGATTGATGATTAGTTCTTCATTATGTTTCTGGATCGTCATTCGTAAGGGGGAACGACGAACTCTTAAGTTAGAAAAATTATCGAGAAGAGACGATACGGCTCGTCTTACAGCTTCTAACTGGCTATCTATAAAATCGGGTGCATCTTGGAGACGACATTCATTTTCTAAGTCTTCTCGTTTTCTAAACCATTCAAAGAAAGTTTTGAAATCTACTTGTCTCGCTTGGAGGGCTTGATCATAAGCATCGATCTGCTTAAATTCATGGTTTTCTGTAACCTCTAAAGGAATATCACTAACCTGTCGATTAATGGGGTAATATACGATTAGAGGTAAGTTGAATTCAGACGGCTCATCAAGAAGATTCCGGCGTATTGTATCAACAAAGTTTTGAAATTCATTATTACCCGTCATCGCTTCCCACTGAGAGCGGAGATCCTCTAAATCAACTCGGTACAGTCCCCCACTGCTGGCAATAGACTCTAAGGTAGGGCGTATCTGCTTTTGTAGCTGAAAACTACTAATACGCTCTTTTAAACCCGGTACTACGATTAATAGTAGTTGCTCTAGGGTGTTATAGGGAATAGGAACTTGCTGAGAACCTTTTTGGTGACGACGCTTCCAAGTTACGTCTTGAGAATCATACACTATGGTAATTTCGTTATCGGTTTCATTTTGATCATTCGTAATATCTTGTTCACTGAAGCCTCGAACCGAGCCAGTATAGTCTTGCAACCATCCAGTCATCAGTGATAAAAGTATGGCAAGACAATCCAGGATACTGGATTTCCCAACTCCGTTAACACCAATAATTACAGTTGGATATGTCTCCTGAAATTCTAATGTTAAATCATCAATTCCACGAAAATTATTTATTTTTAGGCGTTTAACTTTCATGGCGGCAGAACTGATACTAACCTTTATTCTTGTTCTAAACTGTTTGGTATTTAAACTTTAATGTCAATCAATAATAACGAAATCCTTGCCGTAGTGCGAGCATCTTGTTCGCTACTCTAACCCGATCAGGGGTACGACATATTGTACCCCTACAAGTAGCTCCTACACTCTCACACCTCTACACTCGGCAATTTTCACCGAAAACTTTTGACTAAGTAGGTTGGTGGAAATAAACTCAACTAGGTTAAGTTTTGCATCCATTAAACCCTTACGAATGACGAATGACGAATGACGAATGACCAATGACCAATGACCAATGACGATCCTCACCTACTTAATTGTCCTTACCCTGTCGGTTGAGACGATGCAGGTTGAGACGATGCCGAATTTAATTTAGGAGCCGTGATTGGCGGCGAAGCGGGGGGGATTTCTTCCCATCCCGGAGGCGCAAACTGGGGCAAAATGTCCCGGCTGAAGGCTTCGGCAGCTTTGGAACGGTAACGATGGGGATTGACAATCAAAGATAGCATTCGTTTGACCACAACGCCTTCTATGGTTGCTCGATGCAAGACACCCATGTCCAATTCTTTTTCGATAGCGGAAATAGACACAAACGCTGCACCTAATCCTGATTGCACGGCGTTTTTAATTGCCTCAATTGAGTTGAGTTCCATCTCAATTTTCAGACGCCGGGTATCAATATCACAGCGCGTGAGAACCTGGTCAATTACCTTACGAATCGTGGATTGGGAGTCCAGCGCAATAAATTGTAACTTATACAAATCCTCCTTATGCACAGTTCCCACCTTGGCTAGGGGGTGGAAGACAGGTAAAATTAGCGCTAACTCGTCTTCCGAGTAAGGCATAATATGTAACGTTTCTTGAAGTTCCGTGGGGACTTCACCGCCAATGATAGCTAAATCAACCTGTCCATTGGACACAGACCAAGAGGTGCGGCGAGTCGAGTGGACTTGTAATTGGACTGACACATCCGGATACTTCTGTCGAAACATGCCAATCATCCGAGGCAAGAGATAGGTTCCCGTGGTTTGAGACGCGCCGACAATCAGCGTCCCACCTTGGAGATTCTGTAAATCTTCAATCGCCCGACAAGTTTCCTGACAAAGGGTGAGAATTTTTTCACCGTAGCTTAGGAGTAAGTGTCCGGCTTCTGTCAATTGAGCGCGACGCCCGCCTCGGTCAAATAAGGGGACATCAAGCTGTCGTTCCAAGTTTTGCACTTGTAAACTCACAGCCGGTTGGGATACGTACAAACTATCCGCCGCACGTTTGAAACTCCCCTCAGAAGCAATCGCTTTGAGAATGCGGAGTTGATCGAGAGTGAAAGGAAGGTCAGACATAGGAGCTAAACCATCAAAAAGGAGCAATAACAGGCAATCCCAGGGGGGTTGAAGATGGGATTTAACGTCAACGATAGTAGGAATTGCCAACAACGAACGTGTAAACCTGTGCCTGAAATCGACAGTAACATAAGACGGGATCAAGTCCTTGAGTATTCTTGCTAGGATGAATTGGGCAACGAATCAACATCAGGATTTATGGGGGTCTTGACTAACGTGACATCCAGTCATTGGGTAATGGCTGGACTACTTTTGGGATTTGCGATCGCCCATAGTGGTCTAGCCGCACTGCGACCTTGGGCTGAACAACGCATAGGCGCGAGGTTCTATCGAATTTTATTTGCTTTGGTTAGCCTATCTGTTGCTGTTGTATTAATTATTTACTTTTTCAACCACCGCTATGATGGGATTCAATTGTGGCAGGTGCAGGGAGTTCCGGGGATCAAGTCCCTAGTCTGGTGGCTTTCAGCGATTTCTTTTTTGTTTCTCTACCCCGCTACATTCAATCTGTTAGAAATCGCTGCCATCCAGAAACCCCAAGTTCATCTCTACGAAACCGGGATCATTCGGATTACCCGACATCCGCAAATGGTGGGACAGGTGATCTGGTGTATTGCTCACACCCTCTGGATTGGCACTAGCTTCACTCTACTTACCTCGATGGGATTAATTTTGCACCATTGCTTTGGCGTTTGGCATGGGGATCAACGGCTTTCTAAGCGCTATGGCGACGCCTTTGAGTCCGTCAAAGAGCGTACCTCGGTTTTTCCCTTCCTGGCGCTACTTCAGGGACGCCAAACCCTGAAATGGCAAGAATTTATCCGTCCCGCCTATCTAGGCGTAATCGGCTTTGTCGGCTTGTTATGGTGGGCGCATCCCCTACTCATGCGAGCAACTGCCCAAATAAATTGGTAAAATTAGTGGATTTATTGTTCAAATGATCCCAATTCGATGTAGCATAATCCCAAGGAAGCGAGTAAAAACTCAATAGAATTTCGAGGGATCATGGTGTTGTCGGTGAACGAGCAGACGTTTAAGCAATGCGTTTTGGAAAACTCCAAGATGGTTCTGGTTGATTTTTGGGCACCCTGGTGTGGGTTGTGCCGCCTAATCCAGCCGATGTTGGAGGACGTGCAGCAGGAATGGAGCGATCGGATTGAAGTGGTGCGGGTGAATGCAGATAATAGTCTCAGGCTTGCCAGTACCTATCAACTCAAATCCTTACCCACCTTGCTCTTATTTGAAAACGGTCAGGTGGTTGAGCGACTCGAAGGCTTTCAAGGACGAGATGACTTGCGCTTAGCGATTCAAAACCTGATCGGGAACAATCAATCGCAGTTTTCAGCATCCATTGGACAAGGTTTAACTCATACCGCCTTAGAGAGTGCCACTCAATCAGCCGCCTAGCTCGTGCAAGAAGGCAGGAGGCAGGAGGCAGGAGGCAGGAGGGGAGAAAGCTTAATACAGTAAGATTTTGCAATTTACAAAACTTAGTACGGTGTCGTTTTCTTTGATCCGACTACTGACGATGAAGCTGGGGGAGATATTAGCTGTTTAGTTATTGATGCGCTCAGTGCATTGTGTCATAGGGAACAGCCAACAGGCAACAGGCAACAGTTGACTCTTCGGACTTCGGATGTTCGGCGATTGCTCAGACTTCGGCGATTACTCAGTCGAGCCGTCGAGCCGTCGAACACTTCGTGGCAATTGAGCGTTCGACTATCACCATTGAACAGAGGATTAGTAACTCTCTACAACGAGAAGCCGCGATCGCTTGTGTTCGCTTTAGTGCAAGTTTTAATTTACCTGTTATCAACCCGGGATGCAAGTGACAAATCTAGGTAGGACAGCCGACTCGACATTGAACAAGTTCCCTGTGAAGATTTAATCGTCTGTCATTTTTCATTCGTCCTTCGTCATCTCCCCCATCTCCCGATCTCCCGCTAAGTCAGGAAGTCGGGTAGGATATCAAATGTCACACTTGTTTACAGTTTGTCAAAATAGTAAAGAAATCTAAAGTACGCTGTCTTCCATGGAACCGCTTTATCAATATGCCTGGTTGATTCCAGTCTTGCCCTTGGCAGGGGCGATGCTGGTCGGCTTAGGGCTAATCTCATTCAACAAAACCACGAATCAGCTACGACAGTTATCTTCCGTGTTCGTCGTCTCCCTGCTGGGGGCGGCGATGGTGCTGTCATTTGCCATCTTCTGGAGTCAATTTCACGGACATGAACCCTTTACCCGTACCCTGGAATGGGCGGCGGCGGGGAATTTTCACCTGATGATGGGGTACACCATCGATAACTTAACGGCGTTGATGCTTGTCGTTGTTTCCACCGTCGCCTTTCTGGTTATGGTGTATACCGACGGTTATATGGCACACGACTCCGGTTATGTGCGCTTCTATGCCTATTTGAGCCTGTTTAGTTCCTCAATGTTGGGGCTGGTGATTAGTCCCAACCTGGTACAGGTTTATATTTTCTGGGAACTGGTGGGGATGTGTTCGTACCTGCTAATTGGATTCTGGTATGATCGCAAAGCTGCCGCTGATGCTTGTCAAAAAGCCTTTGTAGTTAACCGGGTGGGGGACTTTGGTCTTCTGTTAGGTATCCTGGGGCTGTATTGGGCAACTGGCAGCTTTGAGTTTGATGTCATGGGCGCCCACTTAGAGGCTTTTGTCGAATCCGGTTATATTAGCAGCGGACTCGCCGCCCTGTTTGCCGTATTAGTCTTTTTAGGACCGGTTGCCAAATCTGCCCAGTTTCCCTTGCATGTTTGGCTTCCAGACGCGATGGAAGGTCCGACCCCCATTTCCGCATTGATTCACGCCGCGACAATGGTGGCGGCTGGGGTATTTCTGATCGCCCGGATGTATCCTGTGTTTGAAAATATCCCTGTGGCAATGACGGTGATTGCCTGGACGGGAGGATTTACCGCCTTTTTAGGGGCAACGATTGCTTTGACCCAAAATGACATTAAAAAGGGTCTGGCGTATTCCACCATCTCCCAGTTAGGCTACATGGTCATGGCAATGGGGATTGGTGCCTACAGTGCCGGGTTATTCCACCTGATGACCCACGCTTATTTTAAAGCCATGCTCTTCCTCTGTTCCGGTTCTGTGATTCATGGCATGGAAGCCGTGGTGGGTCATGATCCGGATTTAGCCCAGGATATGCGGTTGATGGGGGGATTGCGGAAGTATATGCCAATTACGTCCCTAACCTTTTTAATTGGCACCCTGGCAATTTGTGGGATTCCTCCCTTTGCGGGGTTCTGGTCAAAGGATGAAATCTTAGGCAGTGCTTTTGCTGCGTCTCCAGGGCTTTGGGTGGTGGGTTGGCTGACGGCTGGACTGACTGCCTTCTATATGTTCCGCATGTATTTCATGACCTTTGAGGGCGATTTCCGGGGCAATATCAGCAGTATTAAGGAACAAATTAAAGGGGCTGTAGCTGAACCCGTACCCGCCTTTGGACCCGGTGCCATGGATAGGCGGGAATTAGAGGCGGAGGATCATGATCATGGGCATAGTGAGTCGCCTCATGAATCGCCGTTAACCATGACCTTACCCTTACTGCTACTGGCTGTTCCCTCAACCCTGGTTGGTTTGGTAGGGATGCCCTTTGATAACTACTTTGAGGAATTCATCCACACCCCTGGCGAAACCGTGGCGGAAGTGGTGAGTCATGAAGCGGCGTTTAACTGGAGTGAGTTTCTGGTGATGGCGGGTTCCTCGGTGGGAATTGCCCTGATTGGCATTACCGTGGCATCCCTGATGTATCGGATGCGTCAAATTGACCCGGCGGCGATCGCGAAAAACTTTACACCACTTTACAACTTTTCCCTCAATAAGTGGTATTTCGATGATATCTATGATCGGCTGTTCGTCCAGGGAAGTCGTCGCCTCGCCCGTCAGGTGATGGAAGTAGACTACCGTGTCGTGGATGGTGCGGTAAATTTAACCGGTTTATTTACCCTGATTAGTGGTGAAGGACTAAAATATCTCGAAAACGGTCGCGCCCAATTCTATGCGCTGATTGTCTTTGGGGCTGTTCTCGGTTTTGTGATTGTTTCTGGGTTGTCTTAATCTACGTTCATTGTTGATTGCGGATTGTTGATTGTTGATTGCCATAAACCATGAACAATGAACCATCAACCATGCACAATGAACCATGAACCATAAACTATGAACCATGAACCATGAACTAATGACTGATTTTCCTTGGTTGACCGTAATTATTCTGTTCCCCATCGTCGCGTCTCTGGGCATTCCTTTATTACCGGAGAAGCATGGTGTATGGGAACGCTGGTACGCCCTGATTGTCGGGCTGATTGACTTTACGCTGATTATCTGTGCGGTTGTCATCAACTATGACTTTGGCAATCCGGGCTTGCAATTGGTGGAAAAATATGCTTGGGTGCCCACGCTGGACTTGAATTGGTCGGTGGGGGTGGATGGCTTATCGATGCCGTTGGTTCTGCTGACGGGGTTTATGACGACGTTGGCAATCCTGGCGGCTTGGCCCGTCACCCTGAAGCCGAAGCTGTTTTACTTCCTGATGCTGGCAATGTACGGCGGTCAAATTGCCGTGTTTGCGGTTCAGGATATGCTGTTGTTTTTCCTGGCGTGGGAACTGGAATTAATTCCGGTGTATTTGCTGCTGTCGATTTGGGGCGGTAAAAAGCGGCTGTATGCGGCGACGAAGTTTATCCTGTATACGGCAGGGGGTTCGCTGTTTATTTTGATCGCAGCCTTGGCGATGGCATTCTATGGGGATACAGTCACCTTTGATATGCGATCGCTTGCCCTGAAGGATTATGCGATTAATCTAGAATTGTTGCTGTATGCGGCGTTTCTGATTTCTTACGGGGTGAAGTTACCGATTTTCCCCTTGCATACTTGGTTACCCGATGCCCACGGCGAAGCCACCGCCCCAGTTCACATGTTGCTGGCGGGGATTCTGCTGAAGATGGGCGGCTATGCCTTAATTCGCATGAATGCCGGGATGTTACCTGATGCCCATGCCTATTTTGCCCCGGTGTTGGTGATTTTAGGCGTGGTGAATATCGTGTATGCGGCATTAACCTCTTTTGCCCAACGCAACCTGAAGCGCAAGATTGCCTATTCCTCGATTTCCCACATGGGCTTTGTCTTAATCGGGATTGGGTCATTTACCGATTTGGGGTTGAGTGGGGCGGTGTTGCAAATGGTGTCCCACGGTTTAATTGGGGCGAGTTTGTTCTTCTTAGTTGGCGCAACTTATGACCGCACCCATACCCTGATGTTGGATGAAATGGGCGGCGTCGGTCAAAAGATGCAGAAGATTTTCGCCATGTGGACAACCTGTTCCCTGGCGTCTCTGGCGTTACCGGGGATGAGTGGGTTTGTGGCAGAGTTAATGGTGTTTGTCGGATTTGCCACCTCGGATGCCTATAATTCCACGTTTAAGGTAATTGTGGTCTTTTTGGCGGCGGTTGGGGTGATTCTGACACCGATTTATCTGCTGTCCAATCTGCGGGAAATCTTCTACGGTTCTGAGAATAAGGAACTGGTGGAACATGAGGTTTTGCAGGATGCGGAACCCCGTGAGGTGTTCATTATTGCCTGTTTGCTAGTGCCGATTATTGGCATTGGCTTATATCCCAAGCTAATCACGCAGATGTATGACTCGACAACGCAACAGTTAACCGCCCGGTTGCGCGGTTCAGTACCCACATTGGCGGAAGGGAAACCGCCAATGGTATCTATGGTAGCCCCAGAAATTGGGGGACGCGATCGCGTGGGGGTAGAAGTTTCGCCACCGGTGCGTTAGCGCTGCTGGTTTTAATTTGAGGTAGGGGTATGGCAATGCCGTACCTCTATTTTTTTGACAGTTCTTGCTGACATAAAAGGTTGAGAAAAGGGCGACCCTAGTAAATTACAGCAGATTTGGTTGCAGAATACTTTCGCGCTTGGTTAGTAAACGTTCATCAATAGTCATCACTGAATGTGCTTTAATATACGGAATGTTTTACTGTAAATCTTAATCGGTGACATCCTCCCACACCAAATTAAAAATTATGGTGTGGGCTTCCCCAAATCAATCAGTTTACCAGGAACGGGCGCAGGCATTATCGGACTCCATTCACTGATTTGGGCAAAGTGGTGGGCGTACAGACTGTGGATGATGTTGGTAATCCCACTGCTGGAACCGATGACTAAAGATTTGTACAGGTTCGCGTTCGGGGTTGGGTGAAGGGGTTGAGGTTTCTTGGGGATCTGGGAGAAAGTCTTTAGACATGAGGATTTACCTTCTATGGCAACAATACTTACCTGGTTTAGGATTCTTTGCCCTACCCATGCCAACCTGGTTGGGACATATTTTAGGGTCTTTGTTCCTGCACCAAGATATGGTATTTCTTCATTATGAGGAAAAGATTCTCGCCAAAGGCACTCAGGGGAAATGGTTGGATAAAGTATATACGCCGAATCCCCAAGATAAGATGGTGATTACCTTTCGCCAGTGGTTGGAGAAACGAGCCGGCGGTGGTATTCCCTGGGACTCCGGATGTAATCCCAACCTACCAGAAGCCGAACGCGACAAGCAGAAGCTTTTTGATGTGTGGACAACGCACACGCAACAGTGCAAGAGTTGTCAGGATGCGCTGAAAAGGATTAATCGGCTGACAGTTTTAGCTTACATCGCGGCGGTGGTGTGTTTGGGTTTGGGCATCATGGTGGATGCACGGGCTGTGGCGGTGCAGGCGGCGCTAGGAACTGTTGAATCAGCGACATCCTTACTCACGGTTATTCCGCCGGCAGGGTTCTGGTGGGCGTTAGGGGGTGCAATTGTATTAGCAACGGCTGGATATCTGCTGAAAAAGTTGAGTCGGCTGTTCTATGTGTATCCGTTTGAACACGCTCATAATGATTAAACATGGGCGAAAGGGAATCAGCGTATGGTATCAATAGTAGCCTTGAAAATTTTGGGATGCGATCGCCTCTAGGACTATGACTTTATGAAGACAATACTTCGTCTAGAATTACTACAGGTAAATCGGGTATTATCTGTAACCTTTGATCATTCGTTAAAAACTGGTTACATCCTGAAGTAATGGCTGTTGCTATATGAATGGCATCTGGTGTTCTCAGTGAAGGTGTAATTGCCCGGAGTCTGGCAGCTTTTTCTAGGATGAGTTGATTGATGGACACCAATTGTATTTGAGGTGATCGCAGCAATCGCTTGTATGCATCTGTCAAAAAGGTATCGGAGTTTCGGATGGGTATAACCAATACCTCCATCAACGTTAGTTCACTGGTTAAGACGTCCAGGTTTCCGGCTTGAACTTTTGCCCAGAGGTGAGCCAACAATGAACCATAAACCGAAGCTTGTTCAACGGCGTAAATCATAACAACCGTGTCAATATATATTCGAGAAGAGTCAGGCAAATTTAGCTGTCCCATGCATCCCTTTCGGCTTGTAAATCTCGATTAATTTCTTCGAGGTTTCGACTAGAGGGGCGTTGAGCGTGGATTTCTGCCAATATTTCCAGAATAGATTGTTCCGTTGATTGGGTTGGCTTTTCTGGCAACAGAAGAATGACTTCAATGGTTTTTCCGACTGTATTGAAGGCGGGATCAGGGGGTAAGTCAATTTCGATTTTATTGCCCGGTAAAACTTTGGCTTCAATTCGTAAGGCTGATTGCATCATAGGATTCATTTATTAGGTTTTATCTAAACTGTTTCAAGTTTGTTATTTGGCACTATCTGTAGATGACGCTGAGTATAAAGACTGAGAATTTGCTGGGTATACTGACTTTCATTGTATTACAAAACAATGAGCTTTAATAGTTAGCGCTGCTGGTTTCCAGGTTTAGGTAGGGACACGGCATTGCCATGCCTCTATTTTTTTGGCTACCATACATGACATAAGACGTAGCTTGCTTCTCGCGATAGCGAGTATGACATAAGACGAATGACAACCATCACCATTCGCGAACAGGAATCAACGGATAACGGATTTACCGCGACTCTCAGTTTTGATGGGCGGGTGAATTATCCGATCACAATTACTGACCCCTTCACTCCCAAACAAGAACAGAGTCTGGAATGGTATTTTGAGGAATGGTTGGTGTTTCCTCAATTGGGAACGGTGAAGGCGGAACAGGCGAAGGAATCGGTTAAGACTTACGGGGAACAATTATTTGAGCAGGTATTTAGAACCAATATTGACGCCTATAGCGAGTATCGGCAAATCCGGGGGAATTTAAGTCAGATTCAAATAGAGATTGAAAGCCAGACGCCAGAGTTTCAAGCGCTGCATTGGGAAGCCCTGCGTGATCCGGATTTACCCCGTCCCCTGGCGGTGGATTGTCTGATGCTGCGGAAGCATACCAAACCCGTTCCAATTGGTGCCAGTATGCCACCGTTTCCGGTGATTAATTTACTTTTGGTGACAGCACGACCGGATGAGGAGAAGGATGTCGGTTATCGTACCATTTCCCGCCCCTTAATTAAAGCGATTGAACCAGCAGAGTTACGGGTGAATGTGGAGTTATTGCGTCCGGGAACTTATAAAGCCTTATCCGATAGGTTGGAGGAGAAAGGGGCGGGTTATTATCATATTATTCATTTTGATGTTCATGGCTCATGAGCAGGCAAAGCAATACTATCACCAGGCTCTGGATATTAAGATTGAATTTAGCGATCGCTATTCTCAAGCTGGCACTTATGGACAATTAGGATTACTGGCACAAGCCCAGGAAAACTACGCTGAAGCCAGGGTGAATTTACAGATAGCCTTAGACATATTCTTAGAGTATCAGGATAACTATTGGGCTGGTGTGACACGAGAAAACTTACAACGCCTCCCAGATTGAGAAGGGCACGATGATCAGAGTGCCCCTACCCTATCAATTATGCCTGGGTGTCGTAGGGGTACGGCATTGCCGTACCCTAATCCGATGAATTCGTGCCAAGGTAAAAACCAATGCTGGCAAGCCTTTCACCCTCATCCCCTAACCCCAACTCCGGACCCCCCTCGTTCCCTCCTACAAGAGCTATCCCTTACTCGCATCTTTCTTAACAATCTTGAAAGCCCTGTTCCACAAGGCTTTCAGATTCGAGGCACCCTTGCCAGCATTGGTTTTCTATCTTAAGTTGACACGAATAGATGGTATCGTGCCCCTACGCAATCAATGATTTCTGGGTTAGTGTAGGAAAACGGTACTGCTGTGTCCTAACTTCGCTCAACCCAACAGAATCTAGGGCTAAGGTTCCCCACTACAAACCAATCCTAATCTAGGGTCTGCTAAATAAGTCTTGTGGTGGGGAGCGGAAATCTACAGGATTTTGGCTTAGAAAACTGGCAACTCTAATATAAATCCAGGTAAGACATCCTCTCCGGATAAACTCGCGGGTAACTGGACAATCTCAACGGGCTGATTCTGGCGATAAATTTCGACTTGTTGGGATTGGGGATTAATTAGCCAACCTAATTGTAAACCACTATTGAGATACTCCTGCATTTTTTCTTGTAAGTCGGATAGAGAATCGGTGCGAGAACGGAGTTCGATGACAAAATCTGGACAAATTGGCGGAAATTTTTCTTGTTCTTCGGAAGTTAGGGATTCCCAGCGTTGGTTGGCTATCCAAGCCACATCGGGAGAACGCTTTCCACCGTTGGGTAAGCGAAAGATGGTTGATGAACTAAAGACTTTTCCCCGTTGAGTTTGACGATTCCACAGCCAAAGTTGACCATTAAAATCGGATTCTCGATTGCCACTTACTCCACCAACGGGAGGCATAATCAGTAATTCTCCTTTAGCGGTTTGTTCCAGTTTAAACGTTTCATTAGCTTGGCAGAGTTGGTAAAATTGAGCATCGCTTAAGCCAACGTGTTTTAAGTTTAAAATGACGGGTGAGAAACTATTCATGGGATATAATGATTTTCAATTTAGCACGGCTTTGTATAGGACGACTCGCGATCGCACTTTTTATTCTCGGTTTAAATCCTAGCATCGATAGCTCATCTGTAGCCACAAAACGACAAGCAAAATTGAGAAGGACACGATACTATCGTGTCCCTACACAATCAAGGCTTCCTAGGTTAGGGTAGGGGTACGGCATTGCCGTGTTCTCAACCAGATGTCTGATTGGTTTAGATGTGAAAACCCCAACATTTGCAGCGTTTTTGGTTTTGGCAGCAAGCCCTAACTAAAGTCGCTAAATTACAGTCCATTCCCGACCAAAGGTGGCGAGGGTTGTGGGGTGAGCTAATCCTATCGACGCCTCCCTAACCTTCCCCTTAGCAAGGCTATCCGTTACTCGCATCTTTCTTAAACTACCTGAAAGCATTGTGAAACAAGGCTTTCAAACTAAATTTATTCCACTATACTTGACAAATAACCAAAAACCATTCTTGATAAAAATCAAGTTTTATTGAGAATTGGCTATGTAGGAATGGGGGTTGGAGAGAGCGAGAGCGATCACTCTCGCTAATGTTAAGAAAGATGTGAGTAATGCATAGCTACAAGAGGGGGAGGACAGAGGATGTTTCACTTTTTTTGCACGGGGGAGGACAGAGGATGCGAGAGCTTTTGTTGCACGGGAGAAGGGGAACTAGATTTTCTGGCTCCCCTCTCCCCTGAGTGGGAGAGGGGCTGGGGGAGAGGGGTTTCTGGCTTAAGTTGACACGGATGGATATTATCGTACCCTTCAAATAGCCAAATAGGATAAGGGTAAGGCAATGCCGTACCCCTACAACGTTAGGCTAAGGCAAATTCGGTAAATTTACGCGCTTCTGGGGGATGAAATCCCAAAACAATATCACTCGCCGCTACGCCTAATTTTAATAATTCATTTGCCATACCCACTTCTGTCCAATCTTCTTCAATCCAAATTTTCTCGTTTTTAATTTGAATATGAACGGTAATCCCGCGAATTCTTTTTTTCTGTCTCCATCCCGTTTGAAACCAAAGGTATTGATCTCTAGTTTCATCAAAGGCGAGTAGACTTTCCTCTCCAGTACTCGGTGTTTGAGTTGCCAGGTGATGGTATTCGGTTAAAATTCGTTTAATTAAATCGCGATAGTGGTTCAGCTTATCCATTGAATAACCTCCTCAGCGTCTATGTTGACCACAAGTAGGGCTACTTGGTTGTGTTGAATAATGAATTGAATCGCCACTTGGGAAAAGAAGTTTTCATAAATTTCCTGATTAATGGCTAAATAGACTTTATACGTCGGATTCGTAACCGAGAGTAAGGTTCTGTATATGATGTATTGTCCCAGAGCATTCTGTAAATCGTGAATTAACGAGCGACCAATAAAGCTTTTGATTTCAACAATAATTTCTTGTTGGTTTCTCTGAGCTATAACTGTTCTACCAGCACCTAAATCAGCAAATAATTGGAGTTCTTCAAATTTAATCGTGTACGGATCTGCTGTAATTGTCCAACCATCTTTGACTAAAGCTGTTTTGACGGCGTTATGATAAACATCTTTAGCAGGCATTGAGAAAAGGTAGAAGGTTGGGTTAATAATGAATTATAGCGTGATACCAAGTTAGGGGAGAGGGCGCACACCATTTGAGGGCGCACGTCGGTTGCAGAGCGCACGTCGGTTGCAGGGCGCACACCATTTGAGGGCGTTGAAATCACACCCCTTTCTCCCACGGTTGAGCAAGCAGTTCACGACTTTCAACCGCCTTGTCACATGCGAATTGTTTCCACATTCAAGGATGGTGGAAAGCTGATTCTGGCTTTATATGCAACCCCAACTCGTCCCGGCTGGTGTCGTCATATTGGATGCCAAGTGTTGGTGAAGAATCAGGCGGGGAAAAATCCACCTGGTTTAGGATTCTTTTTTTGGAGGGGGAAAGTCAGGGAAAAGCTGATCCGGTGGAGGCGTCGGAGTTGGCGGATTTGTTGACGGGAAAGGGAATTCCTGTTTGTATTTTAAATGCTTGTCAATCGGGGAAACAGATTTCTGCTTCTCTTACTCTTACTCCCCCCCCTTGTTAAGCTGACAGGTGTAGGTTTTTTACTGTGCGGTTGGGGCAAGACAAGGAGGGCAAGGTGGACAAGAGGACAAGGAAGGAAAACCGTACAGAATCTTGTTCGGTCAAACTCACTTCTAAAAGCCGAAACGCCCGATTTTTCGTTC
>NZ_JAVJUO010000043.1:0-19812 GCF_040220555.1 Coleofasciculus sp. C1-SOL-03 | reverse complement strand
TGGGCAATTACAGACTCGTGCTTTCAACCTGTACGCATAAGGGTTATTTTGATTGGGCTTGCGCCCCTCCCGTTTCCGGGGTAACGTTAGCTTCGCATAAGTTATGCCTCGGTACTATCTCCAACACACTGGTTTAACCCTGTAAGCCTGTTTAATGCTGGAGTTGTAGAGCTACAAACTAGCGGAAGCATTTGTAGGTACGAACTTTAACTCTTGGACATAACGTAGACCGCGTAGGTCTTAGGCTGGTCAGGTATGGGCTTTATTCCAAGCCCCCGCCTTTAGGCGTGGGGTTCCTGACTTACGCTGAACGGGTCAATTATAGGCGTTCTACTGTAGGTATTGATGATGCGGCACTCCTAATCATCTATCGTCGAATATTAAAACAACACCATTCTTGACGTTTCCAGAGGGTAGCCACTGTCCAGTTATGTTGTTCTAGGGTATCAGCAATAGGTTTCGCCTGATCCAACAATATCCCGCTAATAATCCCCCAACTCTTGGGACTGGCGATCGCACTAATTCCGGGAATCAGGTCAATAATCACTTCTGCCAGGATGTTACAGAGAATACCATCAACTTTTTTCTCACCCAGAAGATGAGATAATAGCTCAACGCTGCCTTTCTTGACAATCAAGCGATCGGCACTAATCTGATTCAGTTCTCGGTTGCTACGGGCAGAACGCACAGCTAGGGGATCAATATCTACCCCCAAAACTTTTTTTGCCCCCAATAACACAGAGGCAATGGATAAAATCCCCGATCCACAGCCAATATCCACAATAACGGGGTGGCTATTATCATAACCGATTCGCATTTCCAGGGCTTCCAAGCATAGTTGGGTGGTGGGATGGGTTCCCGTACCAAACGCCGCACCCGGATCAAGACGTAAAAGCAGGCGATCGGTTTGTGGGGGTACAGATAACCAAGCCGGGTAAATCAAAAAGCGATCGCCTATTTCTGTCGGTTCCCAATGCTGTTTCCAACTACTCGCCCAGTCTTCTTCATCAATCAAGTGCCACTGGGTTAGGGGAATGGGCAATCCTACCGTCAGCGCATCTTGGCGCAACCACAAGGATAGTGCTGCCAAATCCAACAAATGTGCCTGATTTTGGGGTAAGTGCGCTCGGATCAGTTGAGAATGTCCCTTGCTTTCACACGACATTCCCCGACAGCCGAAATTGTCCAGTCGCCAGAAGATCAAATCCTCCAAGGCTGGATCACCCAAAATTTTAATTTCCCACCAGCTATTTGCCATACGATTTCAGATTTTAGATTTTAGATTTTAGATTGAGGGAGAGTCGTTGGAAACTAACAGAGACCGCAGGATCGCTGTTCTACCGTCTGAGTCATCCAAAATCCAAAACCCAAAATCCAAAATTGACGTGACTACAGTGTTACCGTATAAGCGTCCCGAATCCCAGGAACTTTGGTAATTTCGGTCAAAATTCCCTCCGGTAGGGGATCATCAATGCTCAAGACCATTACAGCATCCCCTCGGACAATTTTGCGACCAACCTGCATACTGGCAATATTCACATTAAAACTACCCAGCAGCGACCCAATTTTACCAATAATTCCTGGCATATCGCGGTGCAGGGTAAAAAGCATGTGGTGACTCGGTGGGACATTAATCGGAAACTCGTCGATACTGGTAATGTGAATTTCACCATCGCTGAGTAGCGCTCCCGTCACTGAATGTTCACCCAAGGAACCCTTTGCCGATAGCAGCAGCGAACCGCCAGAATAATCTTGAACCGAAGCATCGCGGGTTTCAATCACCCGAATCCCCCGTTCTTTTGCCTCAATTGAAGCATTAACGTAGTTAACTCGCTCCCGCAAGGCTTGGGATAACAGTCCTTTCAGGGAAGCTACCACTAATGGCTGACTATTATTCGTAGCTAACTCCCCTTGTAACCGGACATTTAGCTGTTCAATTCGCCCACCCGCTAACTGACTTACCAAATTGCCCAAGGTTTCTGCCAAGCGCATATACGGTTTGAGCTGTTCTAGCACATTCGACGATAGTCCGGGAATATTCACGGCTGAACGCGCTGGTAATCCTAAGAGGACATCACGAATTTGTTCAGCCACATCAATGGCAACATTAACTTGGGCTTCGGCGGTTGATGCACCCAGGTGAGGCGTGAGGATTACTTCCTTATTGAGTTCTCGCAGGGGGGATTCTCCCAAGGGTTCTGACTCAAATACATCCAGTGCGGCTCCAGCTATTTTACCCGTCTTTAAGGCTTCTGAAAGTGCCGCCTCGTCAATGACTCCACCTCTAGAACAATTGATAATTCGAGCCGTTGGTTTCATTGTCGCCAAGGCTTCGGCATTAATCAGATGAGTAGTTTCTGGGGTTTTGGGAATGTGCAGGGTGATGTAATCTGACTCTCGCAACAACAACTCCATATCCACCAGACGACAACCTAGCTGATCCGCACGTTCTAGGGAAATAAAAGGATCATACGCTAGTAACTTCATCCCCATAGAACGGGCAACGGTTGCCACATGGGAGCCAATTTTACCCAAGCCTACAATACCGATAGTTTTTTTGTAAACCTCGGCACCGAGAAAGCGCTTGCGATCCCATTGCCCATTTTTCACCGACTGATTGGCTTCTGGGATATGGCGAGATAGGGACAGCATCATCGCTAAAGCATGTTCAGCCGCTGCAATGGTATTGCCTTCTGGGGAATTTACCACGACAATACCCTGACGGGTAGCGACGGGGACATCAACGTTATCAACGCCAACCCCCGCACGTCCAATAATCTTGAGTTGTTTACCCGCTTCGATGATTTCTTTGGTCACACGAGTGCCAGAGCGAATCATCATGGCATCATAGTCAGGGATGATGTCAACGAGTTGCTCAGGCGATAGAGTGGTTTTCACATCAACCTGAGCCACTTGGGAGAGGATATCAATTCCAGCTTGATCAATGGGATCGGATACAAGTACTTTAGACATTGCCAGTAGATGGGTTGAAATGAGCTACACCGATTGCGCCTTAGTGTAAATTAATGGTGGACAGCGTATCAATTCCACAATAGGGTTATCACCGGACAATCGCGATGACTGACCGCAGTAGGTTATTGTAACGGCAAATGGGTCAGTGCTGACCACATTGACCGAAAGATTTAAAGTTTCTCGGGTTTTCCCGGTTGTTGGCAATGATGCCAATCCTCAACCCGCAACCCCTCAACCCGCTTCAAGTCTCATGTATTGTGTGTCACCCTAGTTCAGAGTGGTTCGAGCGATCACGCACCGAGGTTGAACGCCCCTTCAAATACATCACACCAACATTTGTATAGTTGTATAGAGTCGCTATTTTCGTGAACGTTTTCGGTTAGTAGCTAAATGTTTTACCCGTCTCTCTGTTTCTTGATGCACATCTTCTACTGTAATTGGTACACCAGACCATTCACTGAGTTCGTGAGCTAACCAGTCAATTTCTGGCTCGACGAGTCCCTCATAAGCTTTAGATACTTCATACTTCTGTTGGGCAGCTATTATTGTAACTCTTGCATGACTCGATTGTATAGAATTTTTTCCTTTTGAGCTTTGAGTTGTCATTAAAGCAGACTTAGTATAGCGAATTTGATTAATCGCATTCTTTAGAATAGGAGTTTTCTGACGTTTACACCAGAGCCACTCGTAAGTCAAGGAAATTTTTTGATGATCGAGATGTAATCGAGTTGATCTGAAAAGATATACGCCAACTGTATACGCCATTATTACAGCGATGCTCCCGAATGGCAGTGAAAAAAATAAGACATTTATTGCTCCTAAAATAATACCAATGGGGTCACCAGAAAGCACAAAAACAAGCGGAATTATAGAAATTAGTCCACAGACTAACATTATCCCTAGTCCCGTTACAAATTGAGTATTAAAAATTGATTTTGGTGGAATTAAAATATCTACATTTCCTGAATATTTTTTGACTTTAATCCGACTGCCAAACGGTTTTTGGCTAACGGCAGAGTTATCGGTTTTCTGACGAGGTTGCTCCAACGCTTTCACTGCTTCCCCAGCCGATGCCATACGGCGATTTAGACTCGGTTGTGTCATCCATTTCAGCCAATCAATCAAATCTGGACTAAGATTAACAGATGATTCAAACTGAATTCGTAAATTTTCCTGAGGTAATTCGGCTGGATGTCTCCCTGTTACTAAATAAATTAGGGTTGCACCTAAACTGTAAAGATCAGACGCGGGAACCGTTCGTCCACCAAATTGTTCCGGTGGCATATACCCGTAAGTTCCCACAACCGTAATCGTGATACCTTTTTTTGCCGCTAGAGTTTGTACCGAGCCAAAATCAACTAAATAAACTTCACCAATTTTGTTACCTGAGCGGTTTGCCAATAAAATATTACTGGGCTTGATATCTCGATGGATAACTGGTGGCTGTTGTCCATGCAAATAGCGCAAAATTTCCAGCAAAGCTTTAGCTAATTGCTTAACGTCTTCTTCGCTAAATGTTCGCCCACTCTTTAACCATTTATCTAGGGATTTAGCCGGGATATAGCTTTGGACTAAGGCAAATCCTTTACCCATAGATGTGTCTACATCAAAATAATCTAGGTAATGGGGGATTGCTGGATGAGAAAGGAGTTGTAACGTTTGCGCTTCTCGTTGAAATAGTTTCAAATCATCCCATTGGAAATTTTCTCCAAAAATTAGCAGCTTGATAACTACCAACTCTTGGGTTTGTAAGTCCCGCGCCAGCAACGTGCGTCGTCCCGCATTTTTAGCTAGCTGTTTCTGGATGGCATAACGCTCTTTTAAAATTTTAGTCGTCATTGTTTATAATCCTATTCAGAACGGTTATTCTTTACCATTTTTTACGATTGCCATAATTCCATCTTTTGTTTTAATGTTGATGTAGCCGAAATATTTATAAATTAAACTATCATCCTATATTTATTTATCTATGGGTAAATTTAAGAATTCACTGAGTTCAAATGTGATCCAATCAACTTCGCGATCGCTTAGAGTTTTAGTCGGAAGTTTATAAACCTGTGTTCCTGCCCAAATCTCAATATTGCGACGAAGAAGCGAATTTGTATCGTAATGTCGTAAAAATCCTAATTTTGTAATAGCTTTCCTGGGACTTGAGCGTCGTTTATTAAGTGAAATTATATGCTGATCAATCCGCAGTCGGGTAGATTTGGGGAAAAGTTTTATAATTATTAATAGTGGACTGCAAAAAATACCGATCAGTAAAATACCAATTAAGCCACTCAGTAAGCTTGCCGGAAAAGACAGATTAGTAAACGCCTGCAAAATAAGGGCAATACCACCAACTAAAATAAACAATCCAAATTGGAAAAATACCATTAAGAAAAAAACAAAAATGATTGTATATATAATTGAATTCCAAGAAGGAGGAAGAATAATTTCTAGACTATTCCGGTCTTTCTTTAATTTAACTTTACTGTCCTCAGGTTTTCTGACAACTGCTGAGGTCTCCTCTTTTGGCTCCGGTTGTTCTAGGGCTTTTAATGCCTTCTTGGCAGAGGTTAATCGGCTATTTAAATCCGGTTCAATCATCCACGTCAACCAGTCAATTAAATCTGAATCCAGATGGATGTTGGGTTCAAACTGAATTCGCAAATCCTCCTGGGGCAAATCGGCTGGATGCGTCCCAGTTACTAAGTAAATTAATGTGGCACCTAAGCTGTAGAGATCAGACGCTGGAACCGCACGTCCACCAAATTGTTCCGGCGGCATATATCCATAGGTTCCCACCACTGTAATCGTGCTACCTTCGGTTGCGGCTAAGGTTTGGACTGAGCCAAAATCGACTAAATAAACTTGACCTACACTGTTACCTGACCGATTTGCCAAGAGAATATTACTCGGCTTAATATCTCGATGAATCACTGGTGGATTTTGTGCGTGTAAATACATCAATATTTCCAGTAAGGCTTTAGCCAGTTGCTTGATTTCTATTTGGTTAAAAGTGCGACCTGATTCTACCCATTGTGCCAAAGATTTCGCTGAAATATAACTCTGTACCAGGGCAAAGCCTTTAGTCTTAGCTGTCTGAAATTTAAAGGAGTCTAAGTAACGTGGAATTGCCGGATGAGAGAGGGATTGTAAGGTTTGGGCTTCTCGCTCAAACAGTTTGAGATCATCCCATTGAAAATCGACACAGAAGGTGAGGAGTTTGATCGCGACTAATTCCTGAGTTTTTAAGTCCCGCGCTAGCAACGTGCGTCGTCCCGCATTTTGACCAAGCTGTTTCTGGATAGCGTAACGTTTTTTTAAGACTTGCTCCACCATGTTTTTGCCTAAGCTGTTGTGCTTTTAAACCACTGACTCAGAGTGGCAGTTGGCTGAAAATACCAGTTCAGTAATTAAATTATCGGCTGAGTTTTCTGGCAATTTTTGATTTTTCTTCTAGGATAGCGATCGCGACAGCACATTTCATCCACTAGCCAAATTTCTTAACATGTTCTTCGGTGCTACGCTTGAAGTTAGGCAACACTATGGCTGGTCAAGAAATGTTAACATCGAACCTTCTTATTCTGTGTGGAATATACCTGTCTATCTAAAAGCAGGAAGGTTCTCGCTTCAGGTGGAGTCGCTATTGTCGTAAAGGTTGTCGGTTAGTAGCTAAGCGTTTTAGCGTATCTGTGACTGGTGACGCACGTATTCATCAGTAATCGGCACACCCGACCATTCGCTGATTTCGTGGGCTAACCACTCCATTTCTGGCTCTACAAGTCCCTCAATATTGGCAGATAGTACATAAGTGAGTACATGGTTCTGTTGTTTAGCAATTATTGTAATTGCTTGATAACGATTGGTATAGTGCAGTTGGCGAATATTATTCTTCCTGATCGGAGGTTTATAACTTTTTAACCAGGGGTACTCATAAGTCAATGTAATTTGTTGGTTGTTGAGAGTTAATCGAGTTGTTCGGAACAAATTTAAAAAATTTTCAAACGACATATAGATAGCGATCAAAACACCTGTAAAAAATATAGAAAAGAATACTACAAATGAAGATAGTAAAATATTGTCTTTAGCCAAGTAAAATAACCCAAATGCAATAAAAAATGCAACAATAAAGCACGGGAATGAAAACAACAATATCAAGAGAAAATATGTCCAGAATTTGCCTCTAAAAATTGATCGTGGCGGTGGGATCAAAATATCTACATTTTCCCCATCTTTTTTGACTTGAATCCTACTCCCGAATGGTTGGCGTCTAACCGCCGGGATATAGGTTTGCTGACGAGGCTGATCCAAGGCTTTCATCGCTTCCCCAGCCGATGCCAGACGCCGATTTAGACTCGGTTGTGTCATCCACTTCAACCAATCAATCAAATCTGAACTGATATTAACAGATAATTCAAACTGAAGTCGCAAATTTTCCTGAGGTAATTCAGATGGATTCCTCCCTGATACTAAATAAATTAAGGTTGCACCCAAACTATAAAGATCAGAAGCCGGAACCGTTCGTCCACCAAATTGTTCAGGTGGCATATATCCATAAGTTCCTACAACAGTAATCGTGCTACCTTGTTTTGCCGCTAGGGTTTGTACTGAGCCAAAATCAACTAAATAAACTTGACCGATACTATTACCTGATCGGTTGGTCAATAAAATATTACTGGGCTTGATATCTCGGTGAATGACTGGCGGCTGTTGCTCATGCAAGTAGCGCAAAATTCCTAGCAGTGCTTGAGCCAGTTGCTTAACGTCTTCTTCGCTAAATGTTCGTCCATTCTTTAACCATTGTTCTAAGGATTTAGCTGGGATATAGCTTTGCACCAAAGCAAATCCTTTACCGATTGAGGTGTCTAGATCAAAATAATCTAGGTAATGGGGAATTGCCGGATGGGAAAGACGTTGTAAAGTTTGCGCTTCTCGTTCAAACAGCTTTAAATCATCCCATTGAAAGTCTGATTCAAAAATCAACAATTTTATCACAACTAAGTCTTGACTTTGTAAGTCCTGTGCCAGCCAGGTGTGTCGTCCGGCATTTTTAGTCAACTGTTCCTGAATAAAATAACGTCCTTTTAAAACTTGATTTTTCATTTTTGTTAATCCTATTCTTCCTAGGTTATTTAATCCTTTAATTACATTTATTATTATTTAGTAATGGGCAAATCTAACCATTCGCTGAGTTCATGAGCTATCCAATCAATCTCCTTGTCAGTAAGGTGTTTGGTCGGAAGGTTATATTGCCGTGTTCCTGCCCAAATTTGAATAGTACGACGAACACACAAGTCTGTATCGTCATGTCGGAAAAATCCTAATTTCAAAATAGCTTTTCTGGGACTTTTTCGTCGATTATTAAGTGATATTTTATGCTGGTCAATCCACAGTCTGGTAGATTTTGGCAGAAGCTTTATGACTATTATTAATGGTGTTAGGCACAAAATACCTATAAACAAAATATGTATAAATACTGTGATCAAGTTTGCCGAAAAAAAGACGTTGGCAAACTCTTCTAATATAAAATTATTTTTTTTAAACAACAAATAAAAATGACGCCAAAAATAAATTATCAACATGATCACTACCAAGCCGATTGCTGTATTTTTTTCTAAAATATTTTTTTCTAAAATATTATGGTCAGGAATGATAACTTCTATGCTAGTTTCGTTTTTGCTAATTTCGACTTTACTCCAAGTCGGTTTTGCCACAATTATTGGTGTCCTATAATTCTGTTTTTTAAGTGATTTTAACCCTTGATTAGCAGAAGTTAAACGCCTATTTAAATCCGGTTCAGTCATCCGCTTCAACCAGTCAACAAAAGCTGAATCGAGAGGAATTTTTGGTTCAAACTGAATTCGCAAATCCTCCTGGGGTAAATCAGCAGGATGCATCCCGGTTACTAAGTAAATTAACGTGGCACCTAAGCCGTAGAGATCGGACGCCGGAACCGCACGTCCACCAAATTGTTCTGGCGGCATATACCCATAAGTTCCCACAACTGTAATCGTACTACCTTCGGTTGCGGCTAAAGTCTGGACTGAACCAAAATCAACTAAATAAACTTGACCCAAACTATTGCCTGAGCGGTTTGCCAATAGAATATTACTCGGCTTAATATCCCGATGAATCACTGGCGGATGCTGTGCGTGTAAATACATCAATATTTCCAGCAACGCTTTAGCTATATGCTTGATGTCATCTTCGTTAAAAGTGCGACCCAATTCTACCCATTCGGCTAAGGATTTCGCTTCGATATAACTCTGTACCAAGGCAAAGCCTTTAGTCTTGGATGTTTGAAATTTAAAGGAGTCTAAGTAACGTGGAATAGCCGGATGAGACAGGGATTGTAAGGTTTGGGATTCTCGCTCAAACAGTTTGAGATCGTCCCAATTAAAATCGGCATCAAAGGTGAGAAGTTTGATGGCAACTAATTCCTGGGTTTGTATGTCCCGCGCTAGTAAAGTTTGTCGTCCGCCATTTTTACCGAGCTGTTTCTGGATGGCGTAACGTTCTTTTAATACTTGCTCCACCATGTTTTCCCCTAAGCTTTTGTGTATTTCAATTACTAATTAAGATTGGCTGTTTGCTGAAAATACTGAATGAAATTTTGGGAACATGGTAACATTTGTTACTGACTATTCCATTTTGTAGAGACGTCCCAGCGGAACGTCTCTACGTCTTTTCTGGTTGTCCGCACCGATGAATTGGGTTGGTGTAGCCACAGATGTTAACGGGTTGACAACTGGTGAAATGCGTTATAGCACTACGGGGATAGGTGAGGACATCAGTTTAGTTTATCCCAATAGGCAACAGGCAACAGGTAACAGTACAGAATGTCCTCTCCCTGCCAAAGTAGCTGCTATATCTGACAGACTGGCTACCGAGTTTTCCGGAAAGTTTTGATTTTTCTTCTCTGATAGCGATCGCGACAGCACATTTCATCCACTAGCCAAATTTCTTAACATGTTCTTCGGTGCTACGAAAGTGCGACCCAATTTTACCCATTCAGCTAAGGATTTCGCTTCGATATAACTCTGTACCAAGGCAAAGCCTTTAGTCTTGGATGTTTGAAATTTACTTGACTACCAAGTTTTCTTCTATGATATTGCTTTTCCGGGTCTGGTGAGGTACATTGCCTTGGGCGCAAGCCTTGCGCCCCTACAGTTAGGAGAATCGCATCGGCTGGAGAATTGCTATAGCAGTACAGGGAATTTCATTGACCCGCCAACTTTCTTAACAGGTTCTTAGGTGTTACGATTGAGGTTAGGCAAAAATGAAGCGTAACCCTTAATCTTAATCTGAATAACACTGACTTGAGGGTTTGTAATGGGTGAGCAGGCGTTTATGGCGCTAAAGCGCAACTACAAACCTAGCTTAGTTCAGTGTGATTCATCTTAGTCTCGAAGTCTTTGTAACGATTTAGCTCTACCTGATATTATGAACTACCTGGTTGCTGTCCTGAAAAATCGCATTGAAGCCGAAGAAGCGTACACGGTTCTGGAAAAAAGAGGTTTGCCGATGAATCAAGTCACGATTCTGGGTAAAGGCTACCAAAGTGCGGATGAGTTTGGCTTGATTGACCCCAACCTCCAGGCGATTAAGCAAGTTAAGCAACTCGCCTACTGGTTGCTTCCCTTTGGCTTTGCGGCTGGATATGCCTTTAACCTACTCACGGCGATCGAAATTCTACCGATAAGTCCCATAGGGAATCATATCATTGGCGGTATCTTCGGTGCGATCGCGGCAGCCATGGGCAGCTTTTTTGTAGGTGGCGGTGTGGGTATCGCCTTTGGTAGTGGGGATGCACTCCCCTACCGCAATCGCCTCAATCAAGGAAAATATATCATTGTTGTCAAAGGTTCAGATCAATTAATTCGCCAAGCTACCCCGATACTGAAGCAATTTGAGCCAGAGACGATTCAAGGATATACCGAAGGACAGTAGCGTAAAAAATGAGAATGATCGCGCCTCAGGTGAACCATTAATCGTCCAGTTTTTCTAAGAGGAGTTTTACGGCTTGGATAATTGCATCGGGTCGATCCACCCAGACAAAATGACCGCTGTTTTTAACCGGAATTTGCACGCAATTTGTCGAAAGTTTAGCTAACTGATCGTGGATGCGATCGCGTAACTGATTCGCGGCTTTTAACGGCATCAAAACGGTCAAAATTGAAGGCATAAAAAACGAAGAAGCTTTAAGACTAACAATCGGCATATCGTTGAGATGGCTAGCACAGCGGACTTGGCGACCACTTGGATCTAAACTCAAGATTTCTCTGGTCATCGTTAGCCAGTGTTTAGGACGACAAAGGGAGGTTCTAAACCCGCAGGTATAACAGCGACATAGAGGTAAGTAAGGAGTTGACGCTTGTTGACCTTTAACTCTAGCAATTTTTTCAGGGATGAAATACAATTAAAAAATTATGCATAATTCATAATTCATCATTCCCATGCTGCCACGAGAGGACTTACTCAAAGGCGTCGAAAATCGTGATCCGGTTGCCCGTGTGATTGATCAAGCCGAACAAGCCATCAAAACCTGGGACGTGGTGTTAACTGATTTCCTCTCACCGCCTGTACTGGTGGAAATTCAGCAGCAGTTTGCGCGGTTGACAGAGGTGGGACTTTTGCCATGGGGGGGATATCCTCAAGCTGAACGTCAACGGTTGGGGATCGCCCGTGAAGAATTGCCTCTGGATCAGTCTCAAGTTGAGGTAGCCGCGTTGGATATTGAGGGCAATTTTCTCTTTGATCCAGCCACCCATCGGGATTTCTTGGGCGCAATTCTGGGAACGGGGATTGTTCGGGAGAAAGTTGGCGATATTATTGTTTTAGGCGAACGTGGCGCTCAAGTGATTGTGGTGCCAGAGATTGTCGAGTTTCTGGAGATGCACCTGACTCAGGTGCGTTCGGTTCCGGTGAAAACTCGACCGATTGAGTTGACTCAACTCAAGATTCGAGAACCCAAGAAGAAAGAAATGACCACAGTAGAAGCATCCATGCGCCTGGATGCGATCGCGTCAGCCGGATTTGGCACATCTCGCAGTAAGATGGCGGATATGATTGGTGCGGGTGATGTGCGGGTAAACTGGAAAGAGGTTAGCCAAGCCAGTTACTCGGTTCAACCGGGTGACTTAATCGCGATTCGGGGTAAAGGGCGCTTGCAAGTTGGCGATGTTTCCATCACCAAAAAACAGCGTTACCGTATTCAGTTAACCCGATTTATTTAACGATTAAGTCGGTTGGTGGAAATAAACTGAACTATGTTAAATTATGTAGCTATTGCTCAATCCCTGACATAAACAACGCGAGTTCCCCACCGTTAAGTTTAATTGTCCCCACCTACTTATCCAGCACCATTAGAGTTAAGCATGACAGACTCAGTAAGCCATCAGCAGGAGGAGCTTCTCATCGAGATGCAATCATCTAAACTCAAGCCAAGCTTTTCTTGGCAAGGGATCTTTTCTTTGCTGATGTTCTTTTATATGTATCTGCCGATTTTGGTCTTGACATTTTATAGCTTTAATGAATCAGCCTATAGTGCCAATTGGCAGGGATTTACTCTACAGTGGTACATTAAGCTATTTACGGATACGCGAGTGCTGAAGTCGTTACAAAATAGCTTGGCAGTTGCTTTTATTTCTGTAATCATTTCCGCCGTAATTGGCACGTTGATGGCGGTGGGGTTGGTGCGTTATCAATTTAGGGGGAAAGGGTTATATCGTGGGGTGTCCTACTTACCGTTGATTATCCCTGATATTGCTATGGCGGTAGCGACTTTGGTGTTTCTGGCGGTGATTGGTACGCCGTTAAGTTTGTGGACAATTGTGGCGGCACATGTGGTATTCTGTCTGGCATACATTGCCTTTGTGGTCTCGTCGCGTATTTCCAGTCTTGATCCGTATTTAGAAGAAGCAGCACTCGATTTAGGCGCAACCCCGTTTCAAGCGTTTATTAAAGTGTTATTGCCCGAATTGATGCCTGCCATAATTGCCGGGTGTTTAATTTCGTTTGTTCTGAGTATGGACGATTTCCTGATTGCTAGCTTTACGGCTGGCACCGGATCGACAACTCTACCCATGGAAATTTTTAGCCGTATTCGTACTGGAGTTAAACCCGATATTAATGCCTTGAGTGTGATTCTAATTGGTGCGTCTGGGGCAATTGCGTTTGTGGGTGAGTTGCTGCGCTATCGGGGGGAAAAGAAGCGGTTGAGATAGTTATTTGTCATTCGTCATTTGTCATTCGTCAAAGAATAGTAAACATAAAATTATAAAAAAATATAGGCTAGTTGTCAAACAATAAGACTATATTCCCCAGAATCGGCTAAATGCATTAAAATTTGTAAATAAGGAAAAATAGGATACAGCCTTTAACATTGTCCGACGAAGCTGGAAATAAGGAGAGGAGAAGTGGAACCTATGGAACCTACCATAAACTGTGCTGAAGCCTGCGTCAATGGTTGTATATTGGGTGATAAATGTCCCCACAAGGAGTATGCGGCTAAAGCCTCAACATTTATCAATGAAACCTCATTGGATAAAATGTATGAGATAGCTGAGGAGGCGCGACGGAAGAAACTGATGGAACCACCTAAGTGGGTGATTCCCGATTTTCCGGAGTAGTTAAAATTGGATTAAACTCACGTATTGCACCAGTCTCCATCAGCCAATGTCATGTAAGGTGGGCAAGAGTTATAACCGTTACCCCCTCTGAGAGTAAAGCGTGTTGCTTTTGTCCACCCCACGGCAACTTAGAATTCAGGATTCAGTTAGGAGAGAGGATGGGAATGATGATAAATAAGTATATAGACATAAATTTTTGTTAACTGAGTTACAGGTTGTCAAGGACATTAATTATTTACTATTCTCTGTTTTTGAGTTGACCTGATTCTACAAAATTCTTTAAGCTCGACAGTAATAAATCCCAAACCTTAAGCATTTCAGAGTACATTTGCTCAGACTTTAAGTTGGTATGTTCTAGTTTAAGATTCGTTCCCCAGTCAACTTCATCAAGAGTGTAACAAATAGTCAACTGGTTTTCTGGCGTTCTATCTGTACCGTGATTGTCGCTCCAATATGTATACTGAAACTTCTGATTAGGGGTTAAGATATCAATTTTACCATAATCAATAAAGTCTTCACCGTTATTGTTTCCTTTAAGGATAATATCACTACCAACTTGCCAATCGGATATAACTTCTTTCAAAGGATAATATTGGATAATCTTTTCTGAATTTGTTAACGTGTCAAAGAGTAAACTCGGCGGTGCATTAATAAACAAGTTCTTTGTTATTGAAAAGCTTTTCATGATTTCTTGCCCTACAGCGTGAGCAGGAGAACTGATATCATACGCAGTACCATCACCAGGCGTGGCACTGCAAATCCCTATTTTTAGCGGCTATGGCTAGTTATAGCGATTGCCATTAAGGTTAGGACGAATGTCACTGACTGGTATGCTGGTGGGCAATGCCCACCCTACGGTATATCAAAGGTTTTGGCGATCTAACAAGGCGGATTTCAGTGCCATTAAGGTTAGGACATAGTGAACGGCTGAAACGGCGAAGTATCAATAATCAATCTTCTGCCATCTGCTATATAGCCTACGTTAACACTCCCAAACGCGATCGCACTTTCTCTTGCCTTAACCCAAAAACGCCCCAACTGTGGCACTCTGGGAGAATAGAGAACATACAGATAGTCTAGCTACAGAAATTATCCCGATCGGTTATGCAAACACTTCCAACCCCTCAAACGGCTGCCAAACCCCCAGCATTAGATACCGTTATCCATCGCCGCCAAACTCGTCCGGTGCGAGTCGGGAATGTCACGATTGGTGGCGGACATCCGGTGGTGGTGCAGTCAATGATTAATGAAGATACCTTAGACCTAGAGGGTTCCGTGGCTGGGATTCGCCGCCTGCATGAAATAGGCTGTGAGATAGTCCGAGTCACGGTTCCCAGTATGGCGCACGCCAAAGCCCTCGCCCAAATTAAACAGAAGCTGATTCAGACATACCAAGATGTTCCCTTGGTGGCGGATGTTCACCACAATGGGATGAAAATCGCCCTAGAAGTCGCCAAGCATGTGGATAAAGTGCGGATTAATCCAGGGTTATACGTGTTCGAGAAACCAAAGAGCGATCGCACCGAGTATACTCAAGCTGAATTTGAACAAATTGGCGCCAAGATTAAGGAAACCTTAGCACCCCTGGTCATTTCTCTACGGGATCAAGGGAAAGCGATGCGAATCGGGGTGAATCACGGTTCCCTGGCGGAACGGATGCTATTTACCTATGGCGATACCCCGGAAGGGATGGTGGAATCGGCGCTGGAATTTATCCGCATCTGTGAATCCCTGGATTTTCGCAATCTGGTGATTTCTCTGAAAGCCTCCCGTGTCCCCGTCATGCTGGCGGCGTATCGGTTGATGGTACGGCGCATGGATGAGTTGGGGATGGATTACCCCTTGCATCTGGGTGTTACAGAAGCTGGTGATGGGGAATACGGGCGGATTAAGTCTACAGCGGGTATTGGTACGCTATTAGCTGAAGGGATTGGCGATACCATTCGCGTTTCCCTGACGGAAGCGCCAGAAAAAGAAATTCCGGTTTGCTATAGCATTCTCCAGGCTTTGGGATTGCGGAAAACCATGGTGGAATATGTCGCCTGTCCATCCTGCGGGCGCACCTTATTTAATTTAGAAGACGTACTCCACGAAGTTCGGGAAGCGACGAAACACCTGACAGGTTTAGATATTGCTGTGATGGGGTGTATTGTTAATGGTCCAGGGGAAATGGCAGATGCGGATTATGGCTATGTGGGTAAGCAACCTGGTTATATTTCCCTGTATCGGGGACGGGAAGAGATTAAGAAGGTGCCGGAAGATCAGGGAGTGGAGGAGTTGATTAATTTGATTAAAGCCGATGGTCTTTGGGTTGATCCCTAAAGCACCACTCCCGTTAAACCGCCTTGGGTTTCAGCCCAAGAACCAACACTCAAGTCAGTTAAAACTGACTGGATAAGAGTTTTAGTGCATTTTAACGGACAGTAACTCTTATAGCAGTTCCCAAGTGCGTGAGTTACACCCACAGAAGAGGCGAATGTAGGGGCGCAAGGCTTGCGCCCTTACCCCTTTTATTTAGGCGGACATGATATTAACTGATAAATGACCAATAATCTACCCGATGAACAGGAGTACCTAGTGCAGCGGGCATAAAAATACTTGAGCAGCTTCGTAGATACGACTAAGTAGGGGGAGCAGAGGGAGCTGGGGAAGCTGGGGGAGATATTAGCTGTTCAGTTATTTCTGCCTTCTTGCACTAGAAACCTTTCTTCAACCGAGAGGTTCTGGAAACATTGCTGAGTGCTGAATAATGGCTCTTAAGGTTAAGCAAAGGTCAGATTACACCTTTAAATATAATCAAAAACTGGCACGGCATGGATGGTTACGACTAACTCCTGCTTATTCCGTAAAATTAGTGTCAGAGATTATTCACAAGATTCCTCCTGAATCATTCATCCTTGACCCTTTCTCTGGAACAGCTACAACGGGTTTAGTTGCTGCTGAACAGGGATTACAAGCTCATTGTTTAGATATTAATCGATTTCTGATCTGGCTGGGTAATGCCAAATGCCACAATTATTCGGTCTCGGAACTGGATGACTTGAATCAGAGAATTAAAAGAACGATTTATCAATGCAAAAGTCTGATTGATCAAGAGTGCTGGACTCCTAATATTTATAATATTACTCGCTGGTGGAGTATACATACATTGAAAATTCTAGCAGCACTTCGGCAAGCCCTGGTAAACGAATTTGGTGAACCGAAAGAGGGTGATGTTTCTGCGTTGGCATGGGTCGCTTTTTGCCGTTTAGTAATTGAAACCTCTTCCGCCGCTTTTAATCATGTATCGATGTCGTTTCATCAGCAAGTTACTCGGTATGAAGTTGAACAAATTGAACAGCTTTATCAAATTATTGTTGCAGCGATAATTAGGGCTTGCTGCACAAGCCTGAAACCCTTACAAATAAAGAGTTAGGGGATGATTAAAGGTGCATCAGGTGCAAGGTTTTAAAACCCATAAGCTAGAAATCCTGGCATTTTTCGAGGATGCTTAAGCAGAATCTTCTCCCATCAGGGGGTTGAAACTGTTCCCTGTTCCCTGTTCCCTGTTCCCTCCCCTCACCACAAAACTTATTCAGCAGACCCTATATACAATTATCCTTTCCTAATTGTAGTGTCTCGTTAGGGCTTTTATCGTTAACTCAATTTACCCAAATAAACCCACGTCAATACCACGAATGAAGGAAAGCGATGGTTTGTAAACGCCCCCCTGATGATGATGGCGATTTAGAAAGGAAGGGTTGGAGTAGTGGTCTTTTTAGTTTACTGAAAATTTATAGCGATTGTAAGTGTAAAGCATTCGACAATATCTGACATCTATCGCAAGAGAGATAAAGGGCAAACATCTTGTAAATCAAGGCTTCTATGTCCTAGTGCCGCAGAAAAATCTGCCTAAATTCAGAAGAATTCTTGCAAATAAACCCATTAACCTGCATCATTTATGAGTAGATAGCAAAAAAACTTTATAGAGGATTCACAATGAGTACCTACGCACAAGAACTCAGAGCGACGGCACAGGCAATGGTTGCCCCCGGCAAGGGTGTCTTGGCGATGGATGAAAGTAACGGCACTTGTAATAAGCGATTGGGGAAGGTTGGTATCGACCAGACCGAAGAGATGCGTCGTACCTATCGCGAGTTAATTTTAACCACGCCTAATTTGGGGAATTATATCAGTGGCGCGATTCTCTATGATGAAACGATTCGCCAATCGACCAAAGATGGGACACCGTTTCTCAAGGTGATGACCGATGCCGGAATCATCCCAGGAATCAAAGTGGATACTGGCGCCAAAGACATGGCAGGTTTCCCTGGGGAAAAAGTCACCGAGGGACTCGATGGTCTGCGCGATCGCATTGCGGAGTATTATCAAATGGGCGCTCGCTTTGCCAAGTGGCGGGCGGTGATTACGATTGGTGAAGGCATTCCCAGTCGGGGTTGTATCGAAGCAAATGCCCATGGATTAGCCCGGTATGCCCAACTTTGTCAGGAAGGCGGTTTGGTTCCTATTGTGGAACCGGAAGTGCTGATTGATGGAAATCATACTCTGGCACACTGTTATCAGGTAACCGAGGAAACCCTACGCACTGTTTTTAATCAGCTTTACACGCAGCGAGTCGCCTTCGACCAAATGATCCTCAAACCCAGTATGGTTATTTCTGGGAAGGATTGTCCCAACCAAGCCAGTGTGGATGAAGTCGCCGATGCGACGGTGCAATGTTTAATGAATTCAGTACCAGCATCTGTGGCGGGTGTGGCATTCCTGTCTGGGGGTCAGAGTAATGAGCAAGCATCGGCTCACTTGAATGCGATGAATGTGAAGTATGCAGAGCAAGCGCCTTGGACTTTAACCTTCTCTTATGCCCGGGCTATTCAGCAACCTGCTTTGGAAGCGTGGAAAGGGAAAGAATCCAATGCGTCTTTAGCCCAAAAACTGCTGCTGCATCGGGCGAAGTGCAATGGTGCTGCCCATGATGGTAAGTATACACCTGAGGTAGAGAAAGAACTGGAACCTGTAACCGCTTAGGTTGAATAAGCTGTCACGCATTTAAATTGGGAATGGGTAGCGAGCAAGATGCTCACACTACCAGGATTTCATTATTATTGACATTAAGGTTTAAATGCCAAACAGCTTAGCACTGAAAAGCGTGCATTTTGGGATTGCCCAAACCCTTGATATCGTGCATTTTGGGATTGCCCAAACCCTTGATATACCGTAGGGTGGGCATTGCCCACCAGCCTTAAGTAAGTGCCATTCCGCTTAAGTTCATTCTCAGGACTTACTCAGGCTGAACCGTTGAACAAGCATCTGTAGGGGTAATTTATGAATTGCCTCTACTTAATTCCCAAATGAGTTATTCTGAAACCAAGCCTGGAAAGGCTGGCGTTCTCTTATCTGGTCAAGAGGAAATACGATGACAGTGCTGGAAGCTTTGCAATCTGTCCAATTTGTCACTGTAAAAGGCAAGCGTTTAGCCGTTATCAGCGCCGATGAATGGGAAGCGCTAATTGAATGGTTAGAAACACTCGAAGATGTACAAATTGCCCGGACAGCATTTGCCACCTTAAAAGCAGCAGGGGGCGATCGCGCGGTTGCAGGTTGGTTGAAGTGGGATGAGGTGGAGCAAGAGTTGGAGTGAGTCGTTACACAGTCTATGTCACTCCTGATGCCTTTGGCGAAATCAAAAACCTTCCAGGGAATATTAAACAGCGCATCAGACGAGTAATTGGGGAATTAGCCGACAATCCCCGCCCACCTCAAAGCAAAATGCTTAACCTCCCCGATGTGGAAGCAGAGGTATGGCGGCTACGGTTAGACAATTGGCGACTATTGTATGCGATCGCAGAAACGGACAAAATTGTCGATGTATTAGCTATCCGTAAACGCCCCCCTTATGATTATGGCGATTTGGAAACCTTGCTGGAAGAGTTAGAGTAGCGATCGCGATCCCCCTTATAACTTAGTCCTTGTCAAGCGGACTACCCTTCGGGAAGGCTTCGCCTATGTTTGTGTAGCAGCGATTTTAATCGCCGTGGCAAAAAGAGGGTAAAAAAGGCAGATTTGGTATTATAACCTCATTTTTGTGACATCCTCCTACACCAAATCGAAGATTATGGAGTAGGCTTCCTACCTCACAATAGGACATTCCTAGTTACAACTCTGACGAGTTTTTCGCCACTTATCTAGAGCAGCCCCATGACTTACTCCCCGACAGACCGACTGC
>NZ_JAVJUO010000042.1:0-4236 GCF_040220555.1 Coleofasciculus sp. C1-SOL-03 | reverse complement strand
CAAATAAGGTGTGCCACGCCACTACCTTGACACAACTAAAATTGTGGAATAGATTTTATCATTGAATCGGGCGCAAGTCTTTGCGCCCCTACGGTTTCGGGGTTCCATTCTAATTCATCAAATAAGGTGTGCCACGCCACTACCTTGACACAACTAAAATTGTGGAATAGATTTTATCATTGAATCGGGCGCAAGTCTTTGCGCCCCTACGGTTTCGGGGTTCCATTCTAATTCATCAAATAAGGTGTGTTACGCCACTACCTTGACACAGCTAATATTGTGGAATAGATTTTATCATTGAATCGGGCGCACGTCGGTGCGCCCCTACGGTTTCCGGGCGTATAATATTCTGTCCCGATCAAAATCCGTTAACGCATGAGAACCAAAGGGACATAATATCCCCGTAGAAGCAAACGTTGGCGCTGTCGGAATCACAGGCGGAGAGGTTGAAGGCAAATTCGTTTCACAAATCCCACCAATTCCTTTAATAATCTCACCCGACGATACCACAAAAGCTGCCCCCGCATAACTTTTTAGTCTCGGATTTTTCGATTGGGCAATCATAATCATACCCTGAAGCGGATTCTTGGCAGGTAACATCAAATAGCGATAATTCTCCGTCTCCTGAAACCCCGCCAAATTTAACTCAGCTAAACTTGTGGCAAACTGAGAATACTCTAGAAAATAATTCAATTGCGCCAAATTCACCGCATTTAAAGACTCTTGTACCTCCCCTTGCAGCGCCAAGGCTGCGGCTGTTTGGGGAATGTAGGAAGGCGGTTCCTGCGCCTGTATTGTTGGCGAGAATCCTGCGAATAAACTAATCAGTCCTAATTTCGCGATCGCACCTTTAATCATAGCGTGTTTCTCTCCATTGGGGATAGAGGATTGAGATTAGGAAAGTTCGGGCGGGTTTTGTTGATATGTTATCGGTAATATTCGCGATTGAATCCCTAAACCCGCCCCTACAATTATCTGTACTGTTGGCGAAATTCCTGTTTAAGGCTGGTGGGCAATGCCCATTCTACGGTGTATCAAGGGTTTCTGACATAAGACATAAGACGAATGACAAATCATATCGAAAAAATACCTTCTGGATTCACCGATAACAGCGATCGCTGTTGCAATCCTTCCCGGTGTATAATCCCATTAGCCGCCAGGAATCCACTACTCACCGCCCGTTCCATTAACCCACAGGGAAAGGGCATTTTTACCCAGTCTCCAGCAAAAAATAGATTCGCCACACCTGAATCGGTTTCTGGGCGTTCCTGATAACTCCCTGGCGGATAACCGGAGAAGTTTTTCTGATTGACTAACTCCCGATGTAACATCGTCGCCGTTTGTAATTCCGGCACTATTTCATAGAGTTCCTGTGTAAACGTAGTTAACAGAACCTGCTGATTGGGAAATTCGTCTTCCTTATAACAGTAAGCATGTAATTCTACCACACTTCCCCCGGTTTTTTTATGCCACTGAATATAATCATCTTGGATGCGATGATACAGGGTAATACTATCGGTGAGACGATAGCCAGACAGGGAGGTAAAATTACTATGTTGCCAAGCAAAATCCCGATCAAACCAAAATCGGGCAACGGCAAAGGGATCAGCCACGGCTAATTGTTCCACCTGCTGAACTACCTGGGGATTCACCTCCCCTGCTGCCAATTTAAACAAATGTTGGACACCGGGAACATCCGTAGCAAAGATATAATAATCCGCCTGAATCGTTTCTGTGGCTACCGGGGGCGAATCTGAACTGGAAATTCCCACCAGTTGCACTTCATCCTCCTGGCGTTGCATCAGGTTAAACCGAGGTAAATCTCGTTTCGCGGGTCCGGCTATCACCTTACCATCCGAATTATAAACCGCCCCATGACAGGGACAAATAAACTGACCATCTGCTTGGCGTTGTACCGTACAACCTTGATGGGTACAAGTTAGCGAAATCGCTTGATTCTCCTCTGGAAACAGGGCAAACATCGCATCCCCAGCCCCGTAATAGTCCACAGTCTGATCAGATTCATCAGTTTCCATCCTGTGATTCCGCTTCACCCAAAACGGCACCGAGGGTTGAGTATTTCCCTGTTGATAACTAATCGAATGAATCTGCCCATTTTGCCACTGAATCTGACTCACCGTCGCTTCTGTAACAATCTTTCCCTGCCGATTTTGAATCGCTTGGGCAATTGGTTCTACTAAACTCCTACCCATATCCTGGCGCGTCCCATTAAACGCCAATCCCTCCGGATTACCAAAGAAATAAAAGTGGAAAAACTGCATTAATTCGCCCACACTCAACAGATCCGGCGCATTCAGACTGGATTTAGCAAAGGGTAAAAAGTACAGATCATAAAGTCCTTGGGGAAACTCACCTTTTACCCAATCGGCAACCGATAAGTGATCCAAACGCTGGAAACTATCGGGGATTTGGAAACCGCCAATTTCCCGGAATACCTGCCAATGTTTCAACTTGGTTAAATTAATCCCCCAACGCCAGCGATTTGAGGACGCGATCGCTAAATCTACCACATTCCAGGGAAAGGCAGAACGACTAGGGCGAAAGACTTCCGGCTGATACTGATTATCCCGGAAAACCACCGAGTAAAATTCCAGGGAACGGAAGTGATCCTGAATCTCCAACTCAGCCACCAACCGATTCAAATTATAATAATGCGGAAAAAAGCCATGGAACCCATGTTCCATCCGCAGAGAGTGATCGCCCACCTGAATTTGCCAACTGGCAATCTTACCGCCGAGTTGAGGCGATCGGTCTAATAGGGTGACATCAAAGCCGCGTTGACTCAACTCATAAGCACAACTAAGCCCCGCCAATCCCGCACCCACAACTACGACAGATTTGGGCTGAGTCAGGGTTCGGGGTAAATCCAGGGTATCCGGCTGAATAACCGTCGGTTGCGGTTTCGCCCAGCGAGAATATCCGATCGCACTACCGACTCCAGCCACGCCAATGAGTTTCAGGGCGGTGCGTCGGGAAAGATAAACAGAGGTTAATTTGTCATTCGTCATTTGTCAAAACACTGATTTCACGGATTTATTGTCCAGATGGGGGTAGGGAGGTGAGAGGTTAGTCACACACTGATGACACTGACAGGTTAGTTTTCGCATTTAGAGAGGATAATAGTGAAACCCGCCTCTAGAGACAATTGAAATGAACTATTGGCATGAAACCGTAGCTGTCACCCAGCGCATTTTAATTGAACTGGGGCGCAGACGCCGCAGTTTGGTCTTTTGGGGAATTTTCCCCATTTCGGTATTATTACTCAACGGTTATATTTTGGCAGAACGCGCCCAATTGTCGATGGCGCAAGCCTTTGAAAATGCCGCCCCCTCAACATTGGCAGGTGCTGCTTTATTTTTTAGCTGTCTGGGGGGTACGGTAGCCACAGTAGTAGGAGAACGAGAACAGCAAACTCTTAAACGTCTGTTCATCTCACCCTTAAGTGGCATATCCTATTTTCTAGGTATCTTTTGCGCCCATAGCGCCATTGCTGGGGTTCAAGCGGTTTTAGTTTATGCGATCGCAGCATGTTGGGGTGCTAGGTTTCAGGGATCTCTAGTTTTAGGCATCTTGATTATTCTACAGAGTATCATGGCTTACGTGGGAGTGGGATTCATCCTTGGTACCCAGTTTGCCCGTCGCACGGAAGATGTAAACGCCTTGGTTGCGGCGTTTGGCGTACCTCTGTTAATTTTAGGCGGCGCATTTTTACCCACCTCCCTGTTCCCCGACACCTTGCTAGACATCGCCCAATTTAACCCGATTTACCATATCAACGAAGCGCTGCTGGGTGTGTGGGCAAATGGCGCGGGATTGGCGGATATTCGGGAACATTTTTGGTTTTTGGGCGTATTTGCCTTAATTATGGTAGTAGCTGGATGGTTATCCTATCAGCGGATGCTGAGAGTTGAGCGAAGGTTATGATAAGTGGGTGGACACAATTAAAGTTAACGGTTGAGATTAGGGAACAGGGAACAGGGAACAGGGAACAGGGAACAGTAAGGATTTGAGGGGATGTACAAAACTTAATACAGTACCGTTTTCTTTTGTCCGACTACTTATCAAATAAATTTTCGTAGGGGCGCACCGACGTGCGCCCGTGTAAACTTAAGGTAGAAACCCCTACTTAATCAGAGATCCCCCCTAGCCCCCCTTTGAAAGGGGGGAACCAGAAATTAATCAAAGTCCCCCTTTTGAAGGGGGATTTAGGGGGAT